>JBKPNF010000265.1:0-2112 GCA_046732455.1 Thermoproteota archaeon
CAGCGGTTGCAGGAGGGGCGGAGTTGACAAGTGAGGAGCTTCAGCGCTACTCCAGGCAGGTGATGCTTGAAGAAATTGGCTTTGAGGGCATGGAGAAGATAAGGAGTGCAGAGGTATGTGTGGTTGGAGCAGGCGGCATCGGCAACCCAGTTGCCACGCAGCTAGTGGCGATGGGAGTCGGCAAAATACGTATCGTTGACAGAGACGTTATTGAAGTTACCAACCTGCACAGGCAGCACCTCTACACTGACGACGACATTGGCCGAGTCAAAGTGGAGGCTGCTGCAGAGCGGCTGTGCAAGCTGAACCCGACAGTGAAGATAGAACCAGTTCCAACATCTGTAACCAAATATACTGCCGAAAGCCTCATCAAAGGCTTTGATGTTGTCATTGACGCACTAGATAGCGTTGATGCTCGCTATGCTCTCAATGACGCATCTATCAAACACAGCATTCCATTGATCTATGCTGGGGCGCTAGGCATGGTGGGATCTGTCTGCACAATTCTACCAAATAAGACCGCATGCCTGCGCTGTATGTTTCCTGAGCTGAACGAAGAGGAAATGCCAGCATGTAGCACTGAAGGCGTGCACCCGTCTATACTGTATCTAGTTGCAGGCATACAGGTATCAGAGGCAGTCAAGATAATTACGGGCAGAGAACCTACGCTTGCAAACAAGCTACTCTACATTGATCTGAATGAGCTATCATTTGAGCGCATCCAGATGTTCCGACAGGAAGAGTGTCCATCGTGTGGGATTGCGCGCAAAGAAAGCACGTTGGCTGACAACGAGCTAATAATTGAAGAGTTATGCGGCAGGGATAGAGGCAAGCGCACATGGACGGTTACCCCAACAGAACCTACGCCTATCAACCTTAGCTCCATGATCAAGAATGCCGAGTCGCTTGGCTACAACATTAAGAAAAGGGGCAACCTTGGAATAACTGCAGTCAGTTCAGGTAGTATGTCTGTAAGTTTCCTCTCAAGTGGCGCTGCTACGATCGTTGGCGCAAAGGACAAGGAAGATGCGGTCAAGGTCTACAAGACATTTGTAGAGCACCCTTAGCCGCTCATAAACTCCATCATGCTCGATTGGATCTTCCTTTCTTCCTTGAAGATCAATTTTAGTTCCAGTGCTATGGATTCAATTCTGCTGCGTAAATAATCGTTAATTTCGTATTGTTTGCACATGTCAGTTGCAATGCCAAGGTATTTTTCAACTGCTCCCCTTGTAACTGTTTGGATCAATGCGCAGCCGCAGTCAAGGCACTTGCCCATCAGGGGCATTCTGCGGAACTTGGCGCCACACGTTGTACAGCGAAATGTCTGTGAAGAATACGATCTCATGTTGCCGATTATGTCAGGCAGAATGTGCGTAGCAAGCACCATTGCGGCAACTTCATTAGCGTCCACCGCGTTTATCAGTTTTGCAGTATCAAACTGCATTTTCAACTTCTCTTCCATTGTATTAAGCGTAGAGTAGGCACTCCTTTGTGCCTTTGTGACGAGCGTGTTGGTTAAATGAGTAAAGCCATAGTCAAAGAACTGGCGCGCATCACCTATTCTGTTCTTGATGGTCTCTGTCATGCCGGTTATGTCTGCAGCCTTGGCCTGCTTCCATGTTGCTTCATAGAATTCAAGTGAATATGCACTTGCAATATCTACATTGTGTGCCTGGCGCTGAACCTCGTGCGGGAGCACAATAGGCTGTATAAGTAACGGCGCGTCCATTAGCCCACCTATCTTGTCTGGTAAAAAGTCATAGGAAAAGTTCAGAAATGCATCCATTAGGAGCATTATAGAGTCGGCATCACCATCACAGTCGCGGCGCTTGGCAGAGTGCCATATTGGTGATGCCAAACAAACCTGTGAATCAGCAAAGCCAATTATCCTTCCCACAATGCCTACCGATGTATGTGGTGCAAGACCTACGATCAGGTGGCCAACAAGGCCATCAAATGAAGACAAGCCATAAAATGGCTCTAAGTCATATAACTTGATAAGCTCTTCGTCAATATACTTCGCGGCATTGACAAGGTGCTTCGCAGAGTCGCTAGGGATTATGACATCCTGCATCATCAACTCTACAATCTGATCGGGAGAGGTTAGAT
>JBKPNF010000266.1:0-10936 GCA_046732455.1 Thermoproteota archaeon
GACGTGCCAAGCTTTACTATTTATGGCAGAAGCGTAGGCGCAAGAAATGTCGAGCTGATGCTTGATTCGATAATAGAAACTCAGAAGAAAATGATGAGGCGACGCAACCAAACTATGACCAAAGCATATGAACAAATGATAGAGGATGTATTTGCTATAACCACATTGGATAGAAAGCGGATCGGTGTCAGGAGAGGTAAGTTTACCCTCTAGTACTACATGTAGTTAAACCCCTCGCCTTCTTTCCAGAGCCCCAGCCTCTGATGCAGCCAGGGGTAAAAGTTGGCGTCGCCATTTTCAAATTCCTTCTTGATTATTCGGATGATCTTCTTTGAGACATCTCCCGGTGTGCCGTATATCTGCTTTTTGTGACGCAGTTTCAGTCCTAAACCCTCTTCTCTTTTGTAAGCCTCTTCAACCATAGAGACTATCCAACCCGCATTCAGTGGCGGAACAAGTATATTGCTTCGGGCATCAAATATGGTTTCTGGTCTGTCGGTATTGAGCCTGACTGTCATAGATGTTACCTTGGGAAAGTAGAGCAGCTCCTCTTGCATAGAGCCAGAATCGGTCATTTCAGCCCAGCAATGTCCGCTGTCAAGGAATTCTATGACATGTGCATATTCTTTCCATAGAGGCGTCATCAGTAATTTGTCTGGATGCTGCTGGGCAAGACTATGCAATTTGAATTCAAGCCCGTATTGCTTGAGTGCGGCTACGGTGGCGTTTAACAAGACTAGGACAACTTTCTTGTCTGTGTTCTTGATGAGTTCTACAAGCCCCTCAATGATTGACATAAACCGCCTCTGCGTCAAGTTTTCTCTCCTGTGAATGTCCATTCTTATCCAATCGCCTCTTTCAAGCTGAGGGTAAAAAGAAAAAACACTCTGCTGCGGTTTTTCCTTTCTTTTAATGCGGATTGCATCCACCACCGAGTTGCCAACAACGTAGACAAAATTCTCTGGATATCCTTCCCTTACTAGATTGTCTTTGTTAAGTTTTGTTGGAGCAAAGAAGAACTGTGTACCTGCTGAGCATATCCACGTGTCAATCTGCTCTGGGAAGGGTTCTTCCCTCGCAATAAACCATTTGCCGTCAAATTGACTGTTCACAAATTTTTCTATCTCCAGTCTTGTGGGCTCTCGTGCGGCCTTTAGCAACTTTGTGGCTTGGGGACTCATAGAACGAAGGCCTGCCTCGTTCTGCCCGACCTTCTGACCCATGCCAAAGACCCATGCAAGCGGGGCAATGCCTGCTACCAGTGTATCCCCATGCACTATGGGGAGTAGAGATTCAGTCTCAAAGTGCTCCTTGCAGTACCTGCCAAATGAACCGAACTTGACTATTAACTCGCTTGCCTTTTCCATTAGGTCGCCCCGTATCTGGAGGTTACAGCCAACAAACTTCTGCAGATTGAACTCTTCTATACCGAATCTTAGTATTTCGTCATAATGTTGACCTGTGTCAATAACGAACACCGGCAGGTTTTCTCTTACTGCTTCAAGAACAAGTGGCGCCTGCTTGTAAAAGTCCGGCTTGGTGCCAGTGACTATTGCAAGAATAGGGCTTTTGTCCCTGCGAGCCTTGGCAAAAACTGAGTGGACATTGTCTGAAACCCTAATAGGCAGCGGGTTAGTTGACACCTCGATTTCCTTAAAGCCACTAGTCTTCTCTCTCAACGAAGATCATCCAAGTCTCTGCTGCGGACGGGCCTCCTTTTTGACACAGCAACCATGTAGCCACCTATTCCAGTTACGCCTGCGCCAGCTGGTATAAAGATGAAGGGTGCGATACCAACTGCTCCCACAATATATTGGTGCGGTATCTTTGGCACCATGGTTACACTGATAGCCATACCTGCAACTATTATGACGCCAGCCGCTATCAGCAGCGCGCCTCCTACAGGAGATCCATAGCCCTTGGCTATCATAAATGCAACGCCAGCAAGTATTAGACATGGAGCAGCAGAGATAAATATGAGCTGGATCAGCAGGCTCCCCGGCTCTACCACGCGCAAAGGCCCGGTGCCTACTGGACCGATTAAAAAGTTGTAAAATGATATCAAAAGCGTGACAAACATTGCAGCTAGGCCAAGGGATGCAAGCGAAGTCCAGTCTTCAAACTTTAAGTGCATTATTAGTACCTGACACTCTACCATGCAGTTGATAATTAAATGATATGGTCCAGCACAAGTGCTCGCTGACCTCCACTTGTACCACAAAGGTCTGGTGATGTTACCAAGCAGGATACTAGAATGCACACAATTATGAACGTGTAGAGTGCTAGCCAATGATTGAAAATATATCTTCGCTTCTTGCCATTGCTCTCTAACCGACATGCTAGTAAGTATTATACAATTTCTAGCAAAATCATTTGGTTAGACTATTCCTACAAGTCCTGCAAGCTCTTTTCTGCATGACGAGCCCAGTATCTCAGCTGACTTTTCTGGTCTTACAGTGTTTATGAAAACTCCAAAACCCCGCTCAAGGCCGGACCAGGTATTCATTTGAGGATAGACTTCAATATGCCAGTGGATCAGTCGGCTGTTCTTCTTCTCCGGCGACAGATGGAATACAAGGTTGAACGGAGCATTCTTGAGTGCCTTTGACATGCCCCCAAGTGTGGCTCGCATCATCAAAGCAAGGTCATTTATCTCCTTCTGTGTTATCTTTGAAAATGATGTGATGTGTCTTTTTGGATATATCCAGAATTCATAGGGGTAAGTAGGAGCCCAAGGACAAAACGCAATGAAGCTATCAGTCGCAAGAATCTGGCGCGGGCCGTTTGATTCGACTCCTATTACGCTGCAAGCAGGACAATTGCCGTTCTCATTAATGAACCTGTGTGAACCTTCTGCCTCCATCTCAATGACAGGAGGTATAGTAGAAAAAGTAACGATATTCAGGTGAGGGTGTGTTACCTGCGCGCCTGCCCCTGCACCGTTGTTGACATAAATTGAAACATATGTCACACTTTTTTGGGTGTAAAGCCACCGTACGCGGTCTTGGATAACCACAAGGACGTTGCCCCACTGCTCGACAGATATCTCCGACAGGCTCTGATTGTGATCTGGCGATGCGACGACTATCTGATGGTATCCGTAGGCGGGCTCGCTGTACAATGGCTTGTCACCGTACCTGACAGCTGAGTCGGTTACAACTACGGGCTGTTCGCTCTGAAATACCCGTACTGACCAGTCCTCTACTATGCTCTCCTCGCTGTCCGACAAGCGCTGGAGCATGCCCTCCTTGACCACGAGAGCAAGAAGGGCCGGCTCAGTCATCAACTCATTACCAGGGCAATACGGGCAATTGCCCCCGCCTTCCCCGGAGCTGTCCGCTGATGAATCTTGTCTAGCTTCCGGCATTACAACAAACTTGTCAAGAACATAATCTTTGCGTAGATCCCCCAAACCTTTCAACCTACAAAAGGCTCTAGTTGCTTTTAATTAAATGTTCTGTAACTTTTAGCTCCCCAGCGAAAATTCGAAAGCCCTGACGCACCGTAAGCAGATATACTTTTCGTTTCTTTTTATGCCAAAGTCTTCTGTCCTTTGCCCGTTGCTGTCTATTACTCTGCGCTGGCAGAAAATGCACTGATCCTCTTCCAATTATCCTTAATAATGGAAGTTGGTTCTATTAAGCAGTATATACCTTTTTGGGGTTAAGCAGCTAATAGTATATGAGCGTATGCATATGTAGATATGATATTGGACAACGACATTAGAAAAATTATCGAAGCTGTTATTGAAAATGACATGGTGGCACCAAAGATTCCTAAAACTCGCGTGCCAAAACTAAAGCATATATGGAAATGCAATCAAGCCCCTGATTTTCTATATGGACATCGTGTAGGCTACTATAAGGGCTTAGCAGAAGGGATGATCCTTGAGCGATATAGGCGTCAGCTCACCAAAGAAGAGGATAACGAGGTATTTGAAATAGTTTCATCTTACATTAAAGTGCTGAGAAAATATTTTGCATACTATAAAGACAGACGCACAAAAAATTAAATTGCTCAGGCATTCTTTCGTCGCTATGAAGGACATCAAGTTAGTATATGTTTTGCTTGACGGCATTGGAGACCTCCCTCACTCTTCGTTGAATGATCTAACGCCGCTTGAGGCCGCATATACTCCGAACCTCGATGCCTTAGCAAGGAATGGAGCGATGGGAAGTGTCATCAGCGTAGGCAAGGGAATAGCACCCCAGTCAGATATTGCAGTTTTCAACATGCTGGGCTATAACTTCAGAGATGGTAGCTATGTAGGCAGAGGAGTCATTGAGGCGATAGGTTGCAATATTGACTTCCGCGAAGGTGACCTTGCGATGCGGGGCAACTTTGCAACAGTGGGTGACAATCTGAAGATAGTAGACAGGCGTGCAGGCAGGATCATTAGCAGCGAGGAGGCAAAGTATGTATGCAAGACGCTGAGCGACAACATTACCTTCAGCGACAAGGATGGTTCTGTGACCTTGGAGCCGACCATTGCACACAGAGTGGTCATAAGGTTCAGACACGCCAAGATGAAATTATCTGACAAGATTACCAATACTGATCCTTCATATGATAAAGTAGATGGCATGGGAATAGCGAAGGCTGTCACCAATCAGGATATATACGTACAGGAATCCAAGGCACAAGAAGAAAATGAGGCAGCCAAGGTCGCTGCAAGAATGCTTAATGAATTTACTAATCAAGTTGTGCAACTTCTAAGGGATCACCCAGTCAACAGAACAAGATTAGCAGCCGGCAAAAAGGCTATGAATTGCATTCTCGCGCGTGATTCCGGCAACAGGTATCCACAGGTCGAACCGATCAACAAAATGTATAATATGAGTATTGGAGGCATTGTAGATATGCCAGTCGAGATTGGAATATCTAAGGTCCTAGGAATAAAGATGTTCCAAGCAGGTGACACTACTGATTATGAGAAAAAAGCAAAAGTTGCTGCAGACAGTCTCAAACTAGTTAATGCAGTGTATGTTCACATCAAGGGGCCAGACGAGTTTGGCCACGATGGCAACGCAAGGGGGAAAAAGAAGAATATTGAGGATATTGACAGCCGTTTCTTTGGTACACTAATGCATGAGGTAAACACGATGGAAGCAGCCATAATAGTTTCTGGCGACCATTCGACACCCTGCATAAAAAAAGGCCACAGTGATGATCCAGTTCCCCTGCTGGTTTCCAGTAGCAGAGTAGAACAGGATGGAAGCGCAAGGTTCACCGAAAACTATGCCAAGCGCGGCAGGCTAGGCCTTCTTATGGGAGCAGACGTGCTTCCAACAGCTATCAAGATGGTTAGTTAGAGTGGCGAGATTCCCAGAATCTGCCACAAATATTTTCTATAATACGCAATAAGAACTAGGCCAACTATTACAGGCGTTATCCCATATTCAAAATAGCCAAATACTATTAGGAAGAGTCCAATGATCAACATTACAAGCCCTGCCATAGGGTTGATATACTCAAACTGCAATTGCAGAAGGACGTTATGGACACAAATCTAAAAAAGCCTTTTGCCTTGAATTCTTTCAGGCATCCCCTGAACATCTTATTCTCTTATTACTTAGCTCGATTTGGAGCGGTGGCTGTATCCCCTAATCTCATTACGAGGCTTTCTGGCCAAACGACCACCACCGAAAACTTTGGATCCGACTAGCCGGCTAGTCCTATCTGTCATAGTTATAACGGAGGCATACGGCGACCTCACTGGACCGATCAGCTCCGCCACTCTGCCGACCTTCCTGCCCGATCCATCGATCAGCAGCTCTCCTGATTTGACCTTTTCAGCACCAACAGCATTGAGTTTTACTATTAGCCTACCACTCCTTGCAAGATGCATGATTTCTCCGACCTCGTCTGATTGGGTGATGGGGGACATAGGTTGATTACTTGCTATCATAAGCTTCTGGGCCAGATATTATCGTTATTTTTTATAAGGAACAGGAACCTTAGAGTCGCTGGCTAGGTTTGGAAAAAAGAACAGCCAGCGCCACCGCACAAGCACCTTCTTCGATACTAATTGTTTATTACTTGCCGGATTTTTGCGAGCTTCTCATTGACAACTTGTTGGCTACTTCGTTAATTATCTGCGACTTTTTGATACCCTCCTTTTTTGACACCATTATATATCCCGACTTGACAAATGATCTACGAGGGAACCTTGCATCGCTGTTTATTTCTTGATCGGAAAATTGGAATCCTGCAGCTCTGGCAGCCTCTATTAGCTCCTGAACAGTAGGATCAAAGACGGCCTGTTCGCGTTTCACCTTCCTGCCTTGGCGTCTTTTTAGGTTTCTGTTAAAATAGTCAAGCCAAAGCACGACGTGTTCGTAGTCTTTCAAGAGAGTATCCCAGTACCCGAGGGTTGTAAGACTTTATAAAAATATATGTTACTTACGAGTGCGTGTGTATGTGTGCAAGCTTTACATAGTTCCTCTAGACCTTGCTTGCCAGTGAAATGCGTCGTCGGAGGAAAAGCACGCTGTGCAGCTGTTGGTGTTGCCAAGTGTATAGGTTATCTCAAGCCTATAGAAGTTACCAACACCATCATCCCCGCTCTTGGGGCTAGCCGAACCTGTCCTCTCATACGTTCTTGTACCCCCTTCCAGCCAACTGGCCGGGATGCTCAGCTCCCCTACCCATCTGTTAGGATGTTTGGTGTCCTGAACTAATGCGGTCGAAATTGATGTCTGGCGTTTTATCTGGGCAGCGCCCCCCTCGCCCATCTTGTCAAGGTTTTCCGACTTGGCGTTGTTTATGAGCCTACAGGCAACTGACCTTACACCTGCACCTAAATCAACGTGCAGCAAGAGCCGTCCGGCTTCAAGTGAGTTTAGCGACTCGGCAGGTGAAGGTTTGCAATAAAAGTCCACCGGATACGGACAGGTATCTCCGTCTTTGGGATCAGGACCATGCCATGATAAGTGCACAGAGAAAAGAGTCCTTGTTTGCTCTTAACAATTACTATATGGCGTATAATTAAGTCTTCGTTGTAGTTGTTGTTGTTGTTGCCTTTATCAGAACGGCGTTGACCACTCCGTCTTGTCCTGGTCTTGAGACAACCCTAGCGGTCCCGCTTTCACTTTCGATAATGGCGCCCTTGCTGACCACTCCTCTTCTTTCATAGTCCCTGTTTGCGGGGTTCTTAGTTACCCTCAATATCTTGGATTTTGTGACCTTCTTGTTCTCCTGATCAATTACATTCGCAAACTCGGCAGTCTTGAAGGCGACTTTGTTGTTGTTACCTCTAATCCTTCGGGCAACGATCTGGCTGGGGCCGACAACGGCTTCATTTGGATATCTGTCGATCTCGAATTTGCGTCTTCCTCTCATGGCGACCTTGCGTCCGCCAGTTAGCTTACGTCCCCCGAGATTTTCTATCGATTTTCGCATACCAGTGCAGTAGGTATTTTTTGTCTGCTCTAATTAAGTCTTTTCTGGCAGCTGGGGCTGGCTTGTTGCTGCCGCTGCTTGTGGTTCTTCTTCTTCTTCTTCTGCTGCTGCAGCTGGTTGTGATTGAGCACGTTTAGCAGTTGAGCTTTCCTGCTGCCGCTTGCTTGTCTTTGTTGTGGTGGCAGAGGTGCTGTTAGTAGTAGTAGTAGTAGTCGCCGTCGTCACTAGCTTAGTCTTTACGGCATTGATATCTGTTATGCCAAAGTAGTTTTGGAACTTAGGCGTCGTTCGGTAGACTTTAAGCCGGCCAAGATTTTCATGCTCTACAAACTGCATCTGCTCAAGCAGCTTAATGTGAGGATACACCTGACTGCCTCTTATCTGAACTAGCCTCTTTGAAGTCACTGGCTGCTCATAAGCAATGTAAGAAAGTGTCTTGAGTGCCCCTGATGGGAGTAAAGGATGCTGAGCGAATTTGCGTACAAGTGGCGTATATTCTGGCCTCAGCTGGAATACATACTTACCGTCTTCAAGTTGAGCTATTTCAATTGCTTGAAATGTGGATTTGGCTTTCCTTGCAAGGTCATTTACCATCCGGTGAGTCTTTTCCTTCGAGTTGGTACCTGATGCTTTTATCAGCTCGTCAAGTGACAGTGGCCGCCCTGCAGAGTATAAAGCCGCTTCTATTCTAGCGGCGATTTCGGCTTCGGGAAGCGAGCGCTCGCGCAAAGTGTGTGTATCCCTCTATCTATATGTATTCCGAAGAATCGATTTATTTATTTTATTGATCTTTACTGCTCTTATTGTTATTATTGTTATTGTTGCTGCTGTTACTTTATCTCTTGTTCGGGTGGGGCGAGTGTCATCGTAATATCGTCTAAATCGTCTTGCGGGTGATCAAGCTTGATCTTGCCCTTCATTGCAAGGTAAAGCATTGCGATAAAGCACCGTGCCATTTCGACCGGCTCCAATTTATTAACCAGCGTCTTGAACATGAGTATCCCATCTGCAGTTACAATGTCAAAGATCATTTCTTCGTAATCTTGGATTATCTTCTCAAACTTGATAAGATATTGATCAAAATCAAAAGTCTCGACCGGCTCAAGGTCGATCTCCTGTTTCCTTCTTTTTGAACGGGGGTTTGCAAGCTCCATTATCATATTTTCTAGCATGTGAAGCAAATCTTCGACCGACACAGGATATGTTGATTCAATTCTGAATGGAAGTTCGATCGGGTTTAGCTGCGGTATGGGTACCTGCTGCTCCTCCTTCTCACCTGGGTCGTCAAGGCCTTTCTTCTGCATCGCTATCTTTTCAAGTATAAAAATGCTTTCAACTTTTAGTCGATATATCATGGAGGACGAGACTGCCGCCAGGCCGCAAATGCGCAGATCTTTATTACCTGTTGCATTGAGCAATCGTATGAGAATTTCCAGCAAAGACGCAATGTCTATGTCCCAGACATCTTTCTTGATGAGGAGAGATGGATTGAAAAGCAAGTTCAATGGTGCCTGTGCAATTACCCTTCTTGTATGGGACGAGCCTGCTCGCTCCTCCACCTCCACTTCCTGCTCCTCCGGCAGCTGGCCTCGCTCGTGACCTTTCTGTTCGTTCCCCTGCTTCCCGTCAGCCAATTTTCTCTCTCTTTCTTCATTGGTCAAGTCCTCTTTTAATACTTGTTTGTAAAGCAGATTTGTTGTGAGGCAGTCACTTGTTTTCTCAAGGCCTTTATGAAGGCGCTCTTTGAAAGCATCTCAAGCTTCTGCGTTCTTGCATTTATCTTCTCATTCTTTTTCTTTTTCTTCTTCTTATGAGGAGCATTTTCCTTGCCTATCCTGGTTGTTTGGGCATTTGATAAAGTTCCATTTTGCCTCTGTAAATATCCTCAAGTCCGTCTCCCCAATGAAGATTGTGATTTCGTGACGGTAAAAGACTGCTGTATACAACCGTTAAATTAGATAGCATTCTAGAATACCAATGCCGGACAGACATCTGCCCTGTGGCTGTACCATGCACTGGGATGAACAAGAGACTACTGTTGTATTTTGCAGCCGTCACACCTTTGATTATTTTGACTGGGACGGCGCGGACAGAGACTTTGTCAAAATCGTTGTGACGCCGAAAAACAACAGCAGCAGAAGAGACAGGATCATACTCCAGCAGATGCGATAATACCAAAGAGGAAAGATTTAGACCCGACACTCAGTGTATATTTATATATATTTATTTTGATCTTTGGCCTCATATTCTAGCAGGAGGCAGAGGGACACAGAGGTTGCCAATGAAGAGAAAGCAGACTACTCGGTTAATCACCTTTGGAGGTATTGCAATTATTGGTGCATTAATTGCCTTTATGGTATTCCTCCAGGTAGAAGCTTCACGGAATAATGAGTTCAAACGAGCCTTTGAAAAAATAGTGATTGATACAAACGCATTGACACAAGAGTATACTGCACAAGAGGATAAGTGGCTGCCAAGGGACAACAATACAATGATCCAAGTTATTGACCAGTATCTGCCTAAATATGACCAGCTGATAGACAGGGCCAAGGCTTTAAACACCCCTGAAAAATACCAATCAGCACAAAAGTATCTGGTCGGCGCGATCGATTTAGAACGGCAGAGCTATCAGCATTTCCGCAACTACCTTGTGACAGGGGACAGGAACGAATATGGAAATTCCTCAGATATGATTTCAAGGTCGCTTGAGGAGAGCATTAATGCTGATGGAGCTATTAAAGCTGCAGGCTGAATATATAGCTGTGTTTATTTCTGTCCACTTAGGTTTTAATTAAGGTAAAGAAGAGAGAGATGTTGCTGTTGCGGCCGCTGTTGTCGTCAGCATCTAATTGTCAGAGAGAGAGAGACAGACACATACGCTGGGCCCATAGTTCAGCTTGGATAGAATGGCTGCCTGCGGAGCAGTTGGTCGAGGGTTCGAGTCCCTCTGGGCCCGCTAAAAATAAAAAAACATTCAAAAAATGGACCCAAGGTTAACATGAAGCGCCAGTATAAACTACTCACAGATGTCGAGCCTGAAATTAATGTGACAGAGTATGGATCATGGGAACTGACGGGGATAAGAGACAACTTTTCTTTTTCGAGACATCTGGGGCAATATGTAACATTATTACAATCCTCCCGTGATTCTAGAATCGTAGTAATCAAAAAACATGACTACGTTCCTATTTAACAGGAGCCTCAAATGTCCCGAAGATTGAACAGTGTCAAGATTTTGTGCTCTTGCAAGAAGGCGCAACAATGTTACTGCTTTTATTATCATCTTTGTATAAATAAGACACTGTCATATGCATCGGCGAGTACTTGCTGTCGCACTTGCTGCAGGTGTTGCCATCGTAGTCTATGTTGCATACCAGCAGGCTAACAGATCGCCCTATGCTCTTGAAATCGATGCTACAAGGGACGTTACAGATGTAGGCGTTCAATATAGGATAAGGATGACTAATGTTGGCACACAACAGTTAACTGGAATCATAGTTGACCTTGGCACAAACGATGTTCAGAAGAAGCCATT
>JBKPNF010000267.1:0-8921 GCA_046732455.1 Thermoproteota archaeon
CTTCTGTATCGTTTGAATTGATTTCTGCTGTCAGAGAGTTAGTGGGTTCCTCTTCTGCTGCTGATGCTTGAGATTCTTCTGCAGCTTGTGCTTCCTGTGCTGTTGATTGTACTACTTCTTCTTCTGCTATTAACTCAAAAGAATCAAATATCTTCATCACTGGTCTAGGTAGTATTAAGCCGCTGCCAGACGGCAGTGCTGTTTCTTCTCCTCCTTCAGCAGCAGTACTAGAAGTGCCTTCATAAAAGATAGCATACCCTGTTATCATTCCCAAGTTGCGAGGCGTTGCATTTGTGGCAGTTGAAATGAAGTATCCTTTTCTTATTTGGTCAGGCGCAAGATTGGTGCTATATGTCATCTCTACAAGCTTGGCCGGCACTGTTGATGCTATTGTATTGTTGTTTAAACCTGTACTGGTATCAATATCGACTGTTGTATCTGCGCTGTCCACAATACTGATGTCGCGATAACCAACTTCCTGAAGCTTTCGCATCTGATAGCCTAGAATAACGTCGGCTGTAACATTGTAGTTACTAATAACGTCATCAGGAGCAAGCCCTATTCTAGGACCCAAGTTGGGATATCGTAGAATGTGTATCACTTCTTCTTGAGCTCCTCGACAGCCGATGTTGTGATTGTTGTTGCTACTACTGGAAGTGTTATCACCACCATTGGGAAGTGCTGCATGGTGCTGTTCTACCTCTGGGCAGAGTTGTGCTAGTATTCCAACTCCATCAAGTACCTCCTCGATCAACGCAGAGCCTGTATTATTTACATCATTAATTACCCAGCCCTGCGGTACCTCTACTCTGAAGCTATCCTTTGTGCTCTGAGCTGTTGTTTTGATCTCAATTGCTGACGGTTCATCGGTCAGTTGTTCTTGTTGTTGTGCGTTAGTTATCGTGACACTGGAAGCCAAAAAAGTAACAACGATTGCTATTGTTGTTACGGTTAGCCCTAAGGCAGTAGTTAAATATGAAACCAATAAGGGTGAGAATACTCTCATAATGCCCTGAAATGGAGGCATACTCAAGAACAAGATATGCTGATGGATCCATACTACCATAAAAGGATACCGTTTTATCTTAGCTCAATTATAAAAAAGGGAACATTATTTCGAAATAGGTTATCATCTTCTGCTGGTTGCAGAGAATGCAACTAACGTCCTGTGCTTTCCTACTAGAGCAATAACAGCAGTGTTATCTCCGAACAAGAAATATTTCTTATTCTGCGTTACCTGTCCCCTTCAACTTTGATAGGAGTAGCAGTATCAATATTAGTAGTGACACTTGTGGTTCCACTAGCATCATGCATCGCTAATGAATCAAATGTTTGTCGACTGTAAGTTGACACACCCTATCTACAGATTCACCTATTCTATTTTGTTGAAAATTAATTTTCCATCGTGAAATATACACATTCTTTCATAAACATTAATTCACAATACTACTATTATCTCTGCATTTTGACTAGCACCAGTAGAGTTGCTCAAGGTAACTTAGTCTGGAAAAGTACTGCTTGCTGTCTATTGCGCTATCATACGTGTAACTCTAGGGTATTCCCACAGATAGGATATCAACACAGCTTACAAGGCCAGACAAATACGGGGGATCCCACTGGTTTTGCAAGATAAGAAGAAGGGCCCCAACACAGATAATACAGGATACGTTCGTCATCTACTATTTCTATTTTTTATTCACAACTGATTTCCAATCCGCCCTAATAGTTGGTCTTCCCTTTAATCTTTGAAGGTAATTATATGCGGATAGTGCTGCAATAGCTCCTTGACCTGCAGAAATTATGGCTTGCTTGTACGGTACATCTGTAACGTCACCTGCTGCAAATATCCCTTTAGTAGAAGTGCTGCAATATTTGTCAACAATTATTTCCTTGCTGCCATTTAATTGAACAAGATCTTTAACAATGTCTGTTTTTGCAACATATCCCATTTCCACAAATATTCCGTCAGCATCCAACTTTGATTCAGATTTGGTTTTGGAATCATAAAGAGTTAGAGATTCAACTTTTGAATTACCATTAATCGCTTTCACAATAGAATTGGAAATGAAAGAAATCCTCTTGTTATTATCTTTATTTTTTAATAATTCAATAGATTCTTCTGAACCTACCGGCTCTTCTGTTCTATGTATTATGTAGAGTTGTGATGCTAGCTGTTTAAGATACAAGGCCGCTTCTAGGGCTGGGTCACCAGCACCAACAATTGCAACTTTTTTGTCTTTGAAAAAAGGACCATCACAAACTGCACAATGTGAAACTCCTCTGCCTTTTAACTCCCTTTCACCCTTCACATTCAAGTCTCTTGGGGTCTTTCCGAATGCAAGAATCAGGGCATAGCCAGAATATTCATTATTGTTGTTATTTGTTTTTATTATAAAGCCACCTTGCTTGTCTTCTATTATGGAGAGTACCTCTTCGTACGCAAATTCAGCTCCAAAATTTCTTGCTTGTTGTTCGAATTTTTGCATAAGTTCAAAACCACCTATGTGTTCAAAAGGAGGATAGTTTTCTATGGCGTTTGTAAGAAGTGCTTGTCCTCCTATATCTTTTGTAATTACTAAAGTCTTGAGACCTTGACGGCTAGCATACATCGCAGCAGTCAATCCTGCTGACGCTCCCCCAACAACAAGTACATCGTACACCAACTGTGATCAATTATTTATTGTTGAATCATGCCATTAAAGCTTCTTCTCCTCCTTCTTCTTTAATACGGTGATAATGTGCCACTGGAAAATTTATCATATGTATGGATCACCTCATACTTTCTGAGAATAACTCTATTATTTTCTTCTTAGTCTTTGATTAAGGCAAATCTGATATACTTATCAATAGTTTGGAGGTTCTCTCAGTTATGGTGCTCCCGTTGCTGCATATATATTTGATGGCTTCAATCGCGGCAAGCTTTAAGTTTGGTTAACAATCTGTAGACTTCTTTTAGCTCAGAAAAATGAGGAAATTTGAGCCAACACTGCTTTCAATAAAACTATCGGGCACCAGCCTAATGATCTTGTTTGCAGCCTTCCACCCGTGCAGTGACCCGGAACAATAAATCTTGCATCGAGCTTGACAAGTTCATGTAAAGTAGGATCAAGGAAGAGAAGCTCAAATAAAATATAGTTAAAATTAACCTACCAAAGGCGAAGGATGAAAAATGTGAAACTATGAAGAAGCAAAAAAGAGAGGGCTTCTGCCTTCTATTCTGTGCTAAACGAGTGTCCGCATGAGCAGCTCTTTGTCACATTGGGGTTGTTGATCTTAAAACCGGAGCCCATCAGACTCTCGACGTAGTCTATGTTAGCGTCCCTCAGATACCTCTGGCTGTAGCTGTCAAGCAACAGCTTTACTCCATTCTGCTCGATGACTCGATCATCCTCGTCTGGCTTTTCTTCAAACCCCATTCCATATGACAGGCCTGCACATCCTCCACCTGAGACGTAGACTCTTAGGTAAAGGCCAGAGTTTCCTTCCTGCTTCATGAATTCGGCGACTTTCTCCGCTGCTTTAGGGGTTATCGTTATTACTTGACTTTGCTGAGCACTTTCCATAACCTATTTCGGCCCATTTTAGTATAATAAGTTTTTCCTTCTTTATTGCTTGGCTTCTGCAGGTGCTTCTACTTTGGGCTGTTGCTGTTGCTCTTGTTGGCCCTCATCTTTCTTTTGTTCTGCAGGAGCCTGGTAAGTCTCTATGAACTTAATATTCTTGATTGCAGGAACAAACTTGAAGATGTCATTTGCAACCGCTCGTTTGACTACTTGCAAACCTTCTGCAAGGTATGTATCTTCTGGAAGCACTATCTCCAAATTAGGAACCATCAAATTGACCTGGAGCTTGCTTTCGTCCACACCCATTCTTCTCTTAACTAAAGCACTTACCTTTTCGCTGTCAGAATCGAGTTTTTTTAATATATTTGCATCGTACAGCAGCGTCCTGCCTGCAAATCTGTGGTTAAAATCAACTTGTATCCTGCCTGAGCCGACGTATCTTATTATAGCACGTCTATTGTCAATTTCAATTTCATCACCAACTCCAACTTCGTCTGCCTTGTCGCCAAGCTTACGCTGTGGGATCATCCTGATCTTGGTATCGTCTCTTTTTCCAAAGCCTTTTTCTGGCGGCACTTCAATGTTAAGCTTATCTCCGACATTGGCATTGGATAAAGCTTCGTCCAATCCTTTCAGGACCCAGCTTTCGCCAATGGATACAATCCTCGGCTCATACTTGTGGGTCGGATCATAAAAAGTGGTTTTCTTAGCTTCCTCTTCCCGAGTTGTATCAAAAACATCGTTAGTATCTTTAACCCTACCAGTATAATCCACCAATATTAGGGAACCCTTTTCTAAAGGCATAGAAATGCGCTTCTGTTTTACCTTATATTAATCTTCATAGGTCATGAAAAAGAGGTGAGAACGTCGTTCAACCAAGTGCCTTTAGTCTATCCATTGCCACTGACGCAGCTTCTGCGTTTGTCTCGACACCAAGCATGTTCATCGCAGATGCGATAGATGAAATCGTTCTCATGACATGGTAGCGACCTACCTCTCCTATCGAGCCAATTCTGAACACCTTGCCCTTCAGGTCACCAAAGCCGCCTGCTACTAATACCTTGAACTCACTTGACAAAAGACCGCGGAATTTCTTATCGTCCATTCCCTGTAAGTAGTTGACTGCAATTATCATGTTGCTCCTTGCATCTGGCTTGGCAAAAGGTGTCAGGCCAAGTGAGCCCAAGCCGGCGTAGAAGGCATCTGCACATATCTTGTGGCGTCTTATTCTGTTCTCTAGGCCCTCCTCGAGCACAATGTCAAGCGCTTCTCTGAACGCATAGTAAAGCGGCAGCGCAGGTGTAAAGGGGGTTTCGTAGTGTTCTTCGTAGTACTTGAAGTAGCGCTTCAAATTCAGATACTGTGTCGACGGCGGATTCTCTTGCATGTATTTCTTTGCGCGCTTGTTTATCGAAATCGGAGCAACACCTGGCGGCGCGGCCAGAGCTTTTTGTGATGCAGTCACGCAAATGTCGATGTTCCACTTATCTACTGGTAGCTCGTCGCCTCCGAGTATTGAAACAGCGTCAGCAATAAAGTATGCACCCGTTCTTGTCGCAAGTTCACCCAACTTGTCCATGTATCTAATAGTAGTGCCAGTAGATGTTTCGTTGTAAACTGCGTAAATGGCCTTAATGTCTTTGTGTTTCTCAAATGCTTCCTCGAATTTGTCGTAGGCTGGGTTTTCTCCAGGCGGAGTGCTTATCCTGATAGCCTCCCCTCCCCAACTGTCTATAAGGTCGGCAAGCCTTGTGCTGAACTCACCATTAACTGGGATTACTGCTTTATCTCCTTTCTTAATGAGGTTAACAACAGAAGCTTCAACAGCACCAGTGCCTGAAGTAGTAAGAAGCACAATGTCATTTGAAGTCTGGAAGACTTTCTGCGTTTTTTCAACTATCGCTTTGTACAATACGCGAAAGTCATCGCTTCTGTGGTTTATCATAGGCGTGAGCATTGCGTTCATGACTCTATTTGGGACATTCGTTGGACCGGGGAGCATCACCAGGTATTCCATATAGTCTCAAAAAAAGCGGGCGAGTCAGCCATATTTAAATCAAATTACAATATTACAACCGCATAACATTTTATAAAACTAAACGGCTTTAATTTTTGGAAGTTGTCAATGAAGAGGCGCCGTTATACTGTCTTGCAGCATGCCATGAAAGCAGAGGGCTGCAATATAGTTGCAGCATTTGAGCCAGAAAATGTGTTCTATCTTACAGGGTTTTGGGGCGAAGCCATTGCAGTATGTATGGACAGTGATACAACAAAGTTGATTGCACCCAAATTAGAATATTCAAGGGCAGAAAAGACTTCAATAGATTCTGAAGTATTTGGCACCGAAAGGGGAGGTGAGCTCATTTCTACATTTGTTTCACAAGTAAAAGGCAGCAGAGTTTGTAGTGACTGCAGCGATTACTCTACTGTCGAGTCGATTCGCAAACAAGGCATCGACATTGTGGTCAATACGGATCCATTCTTCCAGACACGCAGGATAAAGGACCAAACAGAGATCAAAGTTATCTCAAAAGCCTCCAAGATATTGGATAGGCTGTATGAAATATGCCAAGAGGAGGTAAAGGTAGGTCTGTCGGAGCGCGATCTCCAGGCAAAACTGATCTACGAGGCAATGAAAATGGGTGCAAATCCTCCATCATACAAATCTACGCTAAATCCACTCATCATAGCAGCCGGGCCTAACAGTGCTCTGCCGCATGCTGAAGTTACAGACAGAAAATTCCGCAGGGGCGATATGATAGTCGTCGACCTTACTCTCCGGCATGCTGGTTACATAGCTGATGCGACGAGGACATTTGTCCTTGGCTCTGCAACGAAAGAGATGAAGGAAGTATATAATATAGTGCAAGATGCGCAAAATATAGGCCTCGACACAGCAAATGCAGGCATGACGTGCGGACAAGTTGACGCGGCATGCAGGAATTTGATAAGAGACCGCGGCTACGAGAAACACTTTATACATTCAACTGGCCATGGAATAGGGCTTGATGTTCACGAGCCTCCTTGGCTTAAGATGAGGAACGATGAAGAGCTCAGAGCAAACATGGCTGTGACCGTTGAGCCGGGGATATATAAAGAGAATAAATTCGGCGTGAGGATAGAGGACAGTATAATCGTAAACAATGGCAAGCCGCAGGTACTCAACAAGTTCACAAAAGATCTTCTTATCCTTAGGTGAAATCAAAAAAAAGAGCCAACGCGAGTATTGGGCAATGGATGAATATGAGGTTCATAATGGTTCTTACTACCTGGGGCATCTTTGGCAGTCCTGCATTGCCCAACCATTCATTCATCATTAATTTGAGGAAAGTCTCAAGTTTCATTATCGATTCTTGAAAGAGGAGATGGGAAATTACTGCAAACATTTACCTGACTGCACCTTAGATCTTTCTCACAAATTAGCCTAAAAATTCCATATGCTCAATGTTACTGCCACAGCTTCATTTGCTACTGCTCTTTGTTGTTCACAAATTCAGCCACAATCTCCAGCAGTCTTCTTGCAACTTGTTTTTTGCTCTCAGGAGGAAAATGAACAATATTTTTGTTCCTATCAACAACAAACACTTCATTTTTATCAGAGCCAGCTTCTGAACCTTTTCTACCTAGGTCGTTTGCCACGATGATGCCCGCATCACACTCTTTCAGTTTCTTATATGCCTTTTCTATCAGCACCGACTCTGGTACACAATAATCTGCCTTAAAAGCAACGAGGAATGTATCTTTGCTCTTATTTTTCACTTCGTCAATTATTTTACTTGTAGGAAGAAGCAACAGCTCAATCTTACTCTGCTTTGTGTCGATCTTCTTCTCTGATCTTTTTGCAGGCGTAAAGTCTGCAACAGCAGCAGCCATTATTGCAATATGGTATGTCTTAGATGATAACTCGGACAATACAGCCTTGTACATTTCTTCACCTGTATTTACGCGCACTATTTTGCCGCCTGCTGGGTTAAGGGCTCCGTGACCATATACTAGCGTCACAGTTGCGCCCATCCGCTGTGCCTCCTCTGCTATGGCAATACCCATCTTGCCAGAGCTTAGGTTACTAATGACTCTTATTGGATCAATGTATTCAATGGTACTTCCAGCCGTTACAAGCACTCTCTTGCCTGACAACAGTGCGCTATTGGAAAGGGTCGAAATTGCAGTATTTAGTACATGCTGGGGGTCCGCCACTTTTGCCTTGCCTCCTTCCAGATTGGGCTCAACGAATATTACATGCTCTCTCAATTTCCTCAGATTTTGTTGGACGAATAGATTCTCATACATAGCCTCATGCATTGCAGGAGCTACTATTATAGGGATCTTGCTGCCAAGTGCCACGCTTAGAATTGATGTAACCGGTGTATCGTCTATGCCAGCTGCCATCTTGCCAAGAGTGTTGGCAGTACATGGATAGACAATAATTAGGTCTGACATACCATAGTCAGCTAATATGATGTGCTCCAAGTTACCCGTCAACTTGGTGACTACTTCGTTGCCTGTGGCCCACTTCATTATTTCCGGATTGAGCAGCATTGATGCAGTTGATTCTGTCATGACGGCATGAACATCTGCATCATGTCGCATCAGTAGCCGTGCTAGATCAATTGCCCGGTAAGCGGCAACGCTTCCTGTGATGCATAGTACTATCCTTTTCCCTTCAAGCTCGCTTCCCTCTCTTCCAAGGATGTCTTTTGAAGGGTGAACTCCTCTTCTTGCCCTCATGTTCTTCTCTCAGTTTTCCACTTGTCCATTTCTTTTGCATCCATATGGAATGTGTTCGATTCCTCTGGGAACGTGCCAGCTTTGATGTCGCGGTTATAGTTTGAAACTGCCTCAAATATTTGCTTGTTAAGTTCTGCATACCTTTTTACAAATCTCGGCCGGATGTCTTGATAAATACCCAACATATCATGCAGAACAAGGACCTGACCATCACAGCTAGGGCCTGATCCTATACCTATAGTTGGGATCGACACGCTCTTTGTTATTTCATCTACGACCTCACTTGCAACCATCTCAAGAACAATACTAAAGACGCCTGCCTTTTCTAGAACAATGGCATCTTCAATCATTTTGATCGCTCCTTCCTTTGTCCTGCCTTGCAATTTGTAGCCTTCCCATAGAGATGAAGTCTGAGGCCTGAGCCCAACGTGGCCCATAACCGGTATCCCTGCACCTACTATTGCCTTTATTGCATCTATAATTTCAGAACTTCCTTCAAGCTTGACTGCATCGCAGCCAGCCTTTATTAGCTGAATTGCATTCTCAACTGCCGCACCTGGACTTACTTGATATGATCCAAAGGGCATGTCGCCAACTATCATTGCACGTTTGGCTCCTCTTGCCACTGCA
>JBKPNF010000268.1:0-27264 GCA_046732455.1 Thermoproteota archaeon
ATATTGATGAGCAATGCATGATGGAAACTGCTAATGAAATTCGCATTATCCTCAAGCAGAAAAGCCTCGCCTTTGAATTTAACAACAAGCTAATCCTCGTCAACGAACCCTAACTTTTAATTACGGTTATCCCTCGGGTAATTACTTATGCATTGAAATGATAATGAAGCAGGGATTGGCTCAAGCGATCTAAGCGAACGCAACAGAAATCATATAATGAAAAGGCTCAGACACCTATTGGAGCCGATAGGCAAATTTTCTCGCTTTCTTTTTTACCTCTTTCTCAAGACGAGTCTAAGTGCCTTGGAAACAAAGCTATCTCCCTTTCCTTTAGCTATAGTCGGCGCAACTACTGCAAAGAGTATACCAAGGCCGGTGGCAGTAGAGGTCAACCATGTGACATAATTATTTGCACTCCACAATTGTCCTGACCAAAGTTCTGCTAGAATACGAATTGCTATTGTAAAAAGACCTTGCCCCGTACCGACCATAACCAATAGCTTTCCCAAATTGACTCTATTAGCAGCAAATAATCCCGCTCCCATCATTACTGTTATTCCTCCAAGTTGACTTAAAATCGCCAACAAACCTATTGGAATTATAACGACATTCCAAAATTGTCTGAGACTTTCAATGGAGAAAACTTCCGTTGCTATTAAATTATAGATTTCCAAGTTTGCCTTATAACCAGATGCCAAAAACAAGATTGCAGAAACAAACGCAATGGATGCCGCTAGCCTATTTCTTGTAGTACTGTATCTTAGCGTTTGCAAGCGATCATATGTAGGATTTTGCTTAACCTTTCGCTCAGGTAGATATCCGATTGCTGTCAACA
Organism: Thermoproteota archaeon; assembly: GCA_046732455.1. Classification (GTDB taxonomy): domain Archaea; phylum Thermoproteota; class Nitrososphaeria; order Nitrososphaerales; family Nitrososphaeraceae; genus Nitrososphaera. The sequence goes on from JBKPNF010000268.1 coordinate 836, forward strand.
CATCTTTCATCTTGGAATATGTATAGTTTGCACGTACCTCAAATGCAGTTATTCTCAGCCGAATCCCGCCTTTCCTGTCTACTGATTCGGCAAGCGTTTTCGGAATGTAATATTTGTTCAGAACGATAAACCCCTTATTTACGAGTAAATAGTCCGCTAATATTGACCGCAAAAAGCCTACCTTCTGGCCATCAACGGTATAGACGGGTCTATGGATAAGCTGAGACCAGTCAGAGAAAGGGTCATGGTCGGACATTTAATAACATAAAGACAGGTCCGCTGTATTAACATTAGACCTCACGGAATGTCTTCATAAGAATGATCCAATGTAATCTTTCTCTATAGTCGGCTTATTATTTGATCGTGTATGAATGCAGAAAGGTACTGTTAGATCTCTCTGTGTTGACCGAAGCCATGATTGATGCCATCGTGTAATTTTTAAATATCATCCAGACTCGCCTATGGTGAGATTGAAATCGCGAGCAATATTTACAACTACGATGATGCTGTTTATATTATTCATGTTGGCCATTAGTCCTCCCTCCCTTCTCGGTGAAGGCCAGATCTCCTGGAGTAAAGAGAAAGGGTGATCGGGTAGTACTCTTTTCTTTTTTCTAGATGAAGGTGGATATACTTGACAATTATTGTGCACAGATTTTTCCAAATGATCAATTAAAATATAGCATACTGACAGAACATGATCAGTCAGTCTACAATATTCCTGCATCGACTTTTAAGATAATGGGCGATAATATCAACTCATCAAATGTGCAAATAAATGTTCAACCCGCGATGACTGACTAAACAAAGACAAGACTCAATCTCGAGATATATGCGGCTAAGGAGATGTTACTGGTCGATAGGTGAGCAAAAGCTATAACAACCTCGAGATAAAATCTCTCTACGGCATATACGATAAAATTACTGACAAAATGCTAGTCCACGTTCCATACGATAACTCTATTATCACTCCTACTACAATAGTTGATTAATGAATTTGCTCTTCGGAAGTGCGGCTCAAAAAATGGCTCTTAGCATCTGGATCTTTTGAGTAATGCAGATGATTATCATGCCGATAGGCACGAAAGAAGTGCTATGGCCAAGTAGGGTTTTTTTACATTGTATTGGTCCGGAAATGTAACCTGGCAGTATGGAAAGAAGGTCTGTTAAATCCCTGTGATATGTCGATGATCTTAGTTTTCAGCGATCTTACGCGAAATAAAATACGTAGAGGACCGCGGCGTGTGTACAAGAATTTGAGGAGGTGATTCTAATCAACTGATAAAGGTAAAGATTTAGAAGTAAAATCATAGTAGGACGTCAACGGCATAGTATTGTGTGCATCGTTTTAACGAACAGTTAAATATATAGCCTACTCCAAGCTCAGACTTGAAGGGAAGCAAATAAGTTCGATGTCACATAAAATCTACACGAAGACAAATAACGTGGACATTGAAGAGAATGAAAAACAACATTCTGTCACTCTTTTGTCAGCGTCAGAGTCTTTGCCTATCGAGACCAAAAAGAATAAAATAGGTGATCTTGGCCACAGTAACGGCCTTACAATGTATTCTGTCTACCGTCGATTATGTCTTTGGTTCATATTTGGTCTGTTGAATCTGAGGGTCCTCTTTGAATTATTTTCCGACATTGCTAAGTCACATCCCAGGGTACTTCCAAAGGGGACGGCGAGGATGTTATGCGGAGTACCATTTATATTTATTATTCTATTGGTGAATTTACCAGTAACTGTAGCAGCTCAGCAGGTCACAAGCCCGGAGGAACCTGCAGTTAACCCTTTGAGAATACCACAAGATGACCAGCCGGCTGCTGTAAAGGATCCAGGTCTTAAGATAGAAGAGGTTACCAGGGGCCTGGCCCATCCAACAGCAATGGCCTTTCTAGGTTCTAGCGATGATATCCTAGTGACCGAAAAGGACAATGGCACTGTACGCAGGGTAATTGGAGGGGTGATACAACCAGAGCCGATATTGGATGTTGCTGTGGCAAACGATAACGACACCAACGAAAGGGGTCTGCTGGGGATGGCTCTTGCCAAACAAAACGAAACTACCACGTATGTCTTTCTTTATTACACGGAATCTGGTGGTGGACAAGACGGTGATGATGCCGACGGAGTAGTACCTGCTGGCAACCGCCTTTATAGATACGAGCTAGTGGAAAATGCAAATGGTAACGCCACCTCAGCTAAGCTCATTAATCCAAAGCTTCTGTTAGACCTTCCGGCTAGACCCGGCCCTCGTTACAATGCCGGTCCTCTGTTAGTAAGGCAGAACCAGATTAATACTACTAACATTGACGGAATCGCTAGCAGCAGCGGTTCTGCAACCACTAATACAACCGTCTATCTTATGATAGGAGATTTAGACCACCATAGAACTAAGGCTGAGAATTATGAGGATGGCGCGCCTCCTGACGGAACGGGTGGTATATTGGCGGTTGACGCCGAAGGCAATGCACTACCAAATCCTGCACTTGTTGGAGGAGGCAACGGTGAAGAGGAGGAAGATGAAGAGGACCAGGAGGATACTGGCATGTTACCCTATTATTTTGCGTATGGTATACGAAATGGCTTTGGCATGGCCTTTGACCCAGTCACAGGATATATATGGGACACAGAAAACGGACCAGACTGGTTCGATGAGATTAACGTTGTACAACCAGGATTTAATAGTGGCTGGGCAGCGATACAAGGGCCGGCTTCGGCACCAGAAAATGAAGGGAGCGACGTGGAAGACGATCTTGAGGACTTTGGCGGAACAGGACAATACAGAGACCCTGAATTTGCATGGCAAAACACAGTGGGTGTGACAGCTATCAAATTCTTAAATTCAACAGCACTCGGTGAAGAGTACCTAAATGATGTATTTGTCGGAGATATAAACAATGGCAGGATATATCATTTTGATCTAAATGAAGATAGAACAGGTCTAATGCTTGAAGGAGCTTTAGGAGACGGAGTAGCCGATAACGTTGGTGAGCTTGATCCTGTAATATTTGGGACGGGATTTAGATCCATTTCAGATATAGAAGTGGGGCCTGACGGGTATCTGTATATATTGTTATATGGGCCAGGAAGAATATATAGAATAGTCCCTACTGGTGAATAGGATTAAATTTCATGAGGAAATAAAACCAGCTACAACGTAATCTATACAAGCAAAAAATATCGCCGATATCGGTATAACCGCCCTAAGTTCCATCGCCTTTTCTTCTTTCTTTGTCGTCTTTGTGCCCATAACCCTCCTCAATTTTGAGTCCTCGCTGGCATCAACTTATTACTTATTTTGTGCATCTTGAAAATTCTTACTATGCAAGCATCAACTCGGAGTGGAATCTTATTAGATTCACATCTGAACATCAGTCAAATCTCCCGAGTGAATGGAAAATATCGAATTTCAGACGCCATTCTGATTATAACATTAAAACCAGAGTGATCGCATCCTTATTCCAGTTGAGCCCCGAGTATTCTGACAGATAGCCGGCCGAGCAATAATTGTTTAATATAAGCCTCGGGTTACCAACCATTATGCCAGGAGCCTATGTTATGATCAATACACTTCCGGGCATGGAAAAGCCAGTTCTTAACGAGATAGCTCAGCTACCCGGCGTCGTATCAGTCGAAGGTGTCTATGGTGAATTTGATCTCATAGTAAGGGTAGATGTTCCAATGGGTAATACGGTAGATCTTGTGATCAATCAGATTAGAAAAGTAAATGGCATAAAATCAACAAGGACCATATCATCCATTGAGGGCGAGCGCAGAAGCGGCACTGGGATGGATCATCTCGGGCCGCCATCCGACTAAAAGCCTAGTTATTTGTTAGTGCTAATCATTGCACGCTTTATCCCTGTGCACGTTTATCTTTGATTCCAGTCGTTTTTTATGTTCAGAAATGTATGTGCTTATTGGCAAACCGACCATGCATGACTCCTATTTTGCAAGAGTCACATGCAGTAGGGAATTCTAATTGGATAAAGCCCTTTGCAGTAGCTGAATATATTTTTGCTCCACGATCGGAGCCAAATGATGATTTCAGCCATGAGCCGCACCAGAGAAGACTAATATTGAAGAGTCATATTATATCGCCCTTTAATGGTGACCTCGGATACGTTTCTTTTTACTTGCATTTGTCAATCATCTGATACATGCGGTCATAGGACTGCTGCAAGTCTTGCAGCTTTTGCATTCTTAACTTTACTTTCTGCAGCTCGGCCTTTAAGCCCTTGCTGTCCTTTGCAACCACAAGGTGTGCAAGTGCTGTCGCATCTTTAAGATAATGGCTGATGTATCTCTTGGCATATATGTTCTCTTGGATGAGAGCAGTGACGAGCTCGGGCTCCTCTGTGAATATGCTTTCTGCAATAACTGACTGAAGACCAAATGTGGTTCCGGATACTTGTTTAAGCATTGAAATGTTGCCTGATGAGATGACCTTGGCAAAAATAATATTTACAAAGTACGTCACCCCAAGGACTATTGCTATTGACTTGTCATGCTCCTTGGCGTTTGGCAAGACGATCACATTGGCATTTTCAAATATTTCATTTGCTATCTTGAGCTCTATTTTTTCATTCCTAACCGGAACTAACAAGACCCTAATGTCTATTTTTTCGCTTGCGCCTGGGCCAAACATTGGATGGATGCAGAGCGGTTGAAGGTTGACTGGAGTCTTCTTCAAGGCCGCAAAGGTCTTGTTTTTTACCGAGGCGATCTCTGCGATGATCGCTCCATCCTTCATGTTTTTTATGCATTCTTTGATGGCCTGTGGCGTCTTTTGCACGGGCACAGAGACAAGTACCAGGTCTGCATCTTGGACGCACTGGAGTAGGCTCGTTTGAACTTTGACGTTGGGGGAGCTTTTCAACATTTTCTGGTTGATATCATATCCTGAAACATTTAGGCCGTGGCGGGCAAAATAGCTAGTGAACCATGTGCCCATTTTCCCTGCGGCGCCTACAACTGCCACTTGCCGCAATTCACGCCTGCTCCATTATGACCGATGCCATTACGTCAAGTCCTCTTTCGAGGGTCTTCTCCGGCTGACATGCAGATATCCTGACAAATCGCCTGTATGGATCTCCAAATCCACTACCAGGTGCTAATGCGACGCCTTTCTCTAGCAACTTTTCGACAAGGGGAATATCCTCAGCTCCCAAAGGGAGCTGAGGATATACGTACATGGCACCGTCCGGCTCGACAAATGTAAGCGACATTTTCTTGAGCTTGCTGCATACAAAGTCAAGCCTCCCTTTTATTAGGTTGATGTTTTCTGAGGGGTCTACATCAAGCGCAGCAAGAGCAGCCCGCTGCATTGGCTCCGCTACACTTGTAACAGCAATCGCCTGAACCCCTGCCATTTTTGAGATAATTTCTTTGTTAGCAATACTGTATCCCACTCTAAAGCCAGTCATTGCATAGCGTTTTGAAAACGATCCTACAATGATGCTCTTAGCGTACTCATGTTTGTGTATGCTGCTGAATTGGCCGAAGACATAATCAGCGTAAACTTCATCGCTTAGCAAGTAAAGACCATGATCCTTGGCGATTAACACTATCTTTTTCATTGTTTTGTCATCAAGCACCTTTCCGGTAGGATTGTTGGGATAGTTGAGAACAATCATCTTAGTGCTTGAATTAATCATCTCTTCGAGTCGTTTAGTGTCAGGTGCCCACTTGTTTTCGATTGTAGTTGTCAGTACCTTGCTCCTTGCGCCTACAAAATCTGAACATTCCTTGTACGCAGGCCAAGCCGGCTCGATTATTATCACCTCTTGTCCTGCTTTTAGCAATGATGTGATTGCGCTGAAAACGGCAAAACGGCCGCCAGGGGTGATCATAACTTGATCCTTCGATATTCCTCCTCCTTCCTTCGCGGCTATAGCATCACGTAGCTTTGCAATGCCTGGAGTGTCTGTATAATGATATAGCTGCATCTTGAAAGATTCTGCAAGTGCCTCGCCAACTCTTGCAGGCGGGGGATAGTCTGGTTCGCCTACCTCCATGTGAATGATTTTCTTGCCTGAAGCTTCGAGCTGCTTTGCCTTTGCGAATATGTGCAGATGCGTCTGCTTTTTTTCTTCTGGCTTTTGCCTGCTTTTTTGCACTTGTACATGCTCAGACTCAGTAAGCAATATGTTGAGTAGCTGCAGTGCAAATTCAGTGCTCATCCCAATTTCTTTTGCAAGCAACATGACTGTCATCCGTATCTCTTGTTCAACCTTTTCGTCCTTGACATCAATGCCAAACTTGCTCTTTACTTCGCCGATCTTCCTTGCAAGCTCTATGCGCTGCTGTACAGCACGCATTATCTGCGTTGTCACATCGCGGACCTCGTCACGCAATAGCTCGAGTTCTTCGTTCTTATTATCCATCAGCACCACCTCGATTTAGAACTAATGGTATTAAGCCTGCCCGGATAGCATGATCTGCCAAAACCATCGAGACTACAGACTCAACTACAGGCGGAGCCCTCGGCACAACGCATGGGTCATGCCTCCCTGGCACAGCAAGGTTTGTCTGTTCTCGGGTAGAAACATCAAGCGTCTGTTGTTTCTTGGCTATTGAAGCAGCTGGCTTGAAGCCCACCCTAGCCACAATAGGCATTCCCGTTGACAGACCACCTAATATTCCACCAGCATTGTTAGTCTTCGTCATCACCTTGTTATCTTTTATCAAATAGCTGTCGTTGTTTTCGGAGCCGTGCATTTTACTGCCGGCAAAGCCAGAACCAAACTCTACAGCCTTGACTGCAGGTATGCTAAATAAAGCCTTGCTGAGATCTGACTCAAGCGAGGCAAATATAGGCTCGCCCATGCCTACTGGCAGACCATTGCTAACGCATTCAACCATGCCTCCAAGCGAATCGCCTGATTTTCTTGCCTGCAGGATCGCCTCCTTCATACTCTGTGCCGCCTGCGGGTCGGGGCATCTCACTTCGTTATCATATCTACTAGCTATATTTTCTTTGGTCATACCTCGTGCTCTGATGCCGCCTATTTCGAGGGTATAAGCGACCGTTTCAATGCCAAGGGTTGTTTTCAATAGCTTGGCTGCTATAGCCCCAGCCATTACAAGCGTAGCCGTGAGCCTCCCGGAGAACCTTCCGCTTCCACGATAGTCGGCAAAACCACCATATTTTACCTTAGCAGGGTAATCTGCATGTCCGGGTCGTGGAATATTTTTTATCATCTGATAAGGCGTGGATTCTGTATCATGATTCCATATAAGCATACATATTGGAGCACCCGTGGTAAAGCCAGAGAAGATACCCGACAGGATCTCAACTTTGTCCTCTTCTCTCCGTTGTGTAGTTATCACCGACTGCCCCGGCTTCCTTAGGTCAAGCAGATGCTGTATGTCGACTTCGTCTAGACGTAGTCCAGCAGGACAGCCATCTACAATTATCCCTATACACCTTCCATGACTTTCGCCGAAGCTCAGGGCGACAAATCGCTCTCCTATCATGCTGCCCCCCATGTTTGGTAGGAGCAATTGAGTTTATTCTATATATTGCCTTTTTGTTATTCTCTATCTGGCGCTGATGATAATCTTCCTCCAATATTTTTCATATGCGAAATAAAATTGGGATAGGAGACATCTACTGATTCGGCTCCTGCTACTATTGATTTTTCAGTCATCATAGAAGCGATTGTGAAAGCCATGAAAAGTCGGTGGTCGTTATGCGCTTCAAGTATTGCGTTTTTTATCACGAGAGGCGCTGTTATCTTTAATCCATCACCAAACTCTTTGATGTGGGCACCAAGCTTTAGAAGCTCAACTGCAATTTTTGATATCCTGTCTGTTTCCTTTACCCTTGCATGAGCAACACCTGTTATTGTGACAGGAGTTCGTGCCTTCAGTGCAAGTATCGAAACGACAGGGAGGAGATCAGGTGTGTCAGACAGGTCAAATTCACCGCCCTCTAATTTGTCTGAACCCTTGATAATCGCCTCGCCCTTTTCTTCGTCCACCTTTACCGGACAGCCCATTTTCTTCAAGATGTCTACAATCAGTGAATCACCTTGTGGCATTACAAAGTTGAGCCCGTTAACCCTTACCTCTTCTCCAACAAGTGCGCCAGAAGCAAGTATAAGTGCGGCAGTCGAGAAGTCGCTTGGGACATCGAATTTTGTGCCCCGGTATCTTGCGTTTTTGATATAGTATTCAAGCATATCCGGACTGTGCTCGATGGAAACCCCGAAATGCTTCATTGTAGCAAGCGTGGCGCTGACATAAGGCTTAGACACGAGCTTCCCCCTTACCTTCATTACGACTTCTGAATCAGCGTAGATGCTGGCAATGAGTAAACCTGAAATGAACTGACTTGAAATGCTGCCGTCAACAAAAGCCATGCCGCCCTTTATTCCGCCCCCCTTTATTACGAGAGGAGGCGTTCCGTTTTGCTTCGTAGAAAATGCCTCCACGCCTAGCTGATGAAGTGCGTCTAGTATGGGCTGCATCGGCCGATTGCGGAGGCTTTCATCGCCCGTCAGTACAGTATAGCCAGTTCTTACTAGGCCAGACATCGCGGTAATTATCCTTATCGTGCTTCCAGAATTCTCCGCATTTATCACGTTTTCAGGAGGATTGAAGTGGTCTGTACCCTTTATCCGCATCCTTGTAGGGTCATAATTTATGTCCGCTCCAAGAGCGCAACAGCCGGCTATAGTCGCCAGAGTGTCGCGGGCCATTAGTACATGTGTTATTGTGGACTGCCGTTCTGCAAGCGAGCCGATTGCTATTGCCCTGTGGCTGTAGCTCTTGCTAGAGGGGCAGTGCAAGGATCCGCTTAACCTAGATCTTCTCACTACTATACTAGTCATTTATGATCTTCACATTCGCCTTTTCATTATTTACTTTGGAAACTATTATCCTACCCTCAAATTTTGATAGTGCACCGATGATCGGTTCAACTTCATGGTCATATCCTACAGCCGCAATCGAGGGACCGTTTCCAGATACACTGGCAGAAAGTGCCCCATGCTCTAAGGCAGCCATTACAGGGGTATAACTTGAAGAAAGAGCAGCAGAGGTAAGGACTCCGTTAAGCTTCATTGCTTTCCAGTATTGGCCTGACTCTGCTAGGCTGAAAGCATCAATGAAGAGGTCGGAGAGGTTCTTGAGCTTTCGCACATCTCCCCTCTGGGTATCATGTGGTAGGATAATGATTGCACAAAGGTTCTCTGGCGCCCTCTCCTTGTGTATTATTCGTCTGGAGTAATTGTCAGTCACAGTAAAACCGCCAAAGTAGCAGGCGGTAGCGTCGTCATATGCTCCTGTCAATGAAACCCTAGCTTGGAAGGAGGAACTGGCAGCCACTTCAAGTATTGTATAATCGTTAATATTCCCGCTGCTTGCCGTCTGGCTACATGCAAGCGCAACAGCATTTGACACAGCACTGGAGCTCTTGAGCCCATATCCAATTGGAATTTCTGAATCGACCTTAATAGTTATCATATTGCTTTCTCTGATTTCTTTTGGCATCGTCTTCTGAATGATATTGTATATCAACCTGTGGCCATTCTTGCCTGTGGCAAACCTAATTCCATGTCCTTTCTGAATTTCAACTTCGGCCGTTACCTTAAGTGATACTCCAAGTGCGGACCCGCGTCCGGTTGCTATGGCATTCACTATTGAAATTGCTCCATGCACTGTCGCTCTTGCCTTTTTGGTGCTTATGGTCATGTGGGTTCACCAAATATTCCTAGCAGGTTCTTTTTCATAGCATCCCTCGGGGCCGGTAATCCGGTCCATATTTCAAATGCCTTTGCACCCTGTTCGATAAGCATTTCATAGCCGTATACAACGCTTGCTTGTGCGTATTTGGCATTCTCGATTAGGTCTGTGACTAAGGGGCGATATATCATGTCGTAGACTATACATCCTTTTTGAATATGATGGTAATCAATAACGCTGGATTCGTTCTTCATTCCTAGTGTTGTGGCGTTCACTATCAAATCGCACATAGGTGAAACATCGTGTACGCCAGCAAGCGGCGTTGCCTGGCAATTCATCCCAAGGCCGGCTCCTAGGTTGGCAAGTTCCTCTGCTCGCCGCACATCGCGGTTTGAAATTACAACCTTGGCTATGCTTTTCTGTTCAGCTAGCGCAGCCACTACTGCCCGTGCAGCGCCACCGGCCCCAAGTAGAAGCACATACATACCCCTGAAATCAACTTGGCGCTTGCGCAGTGGCTCCATGAACCCATGGACATCGGTATTATACCCTCTGAAAATGCCTTCTATGTTATTAACGGTGTTTACTGCTGCCACCTTTCTCGCGGTATCTTCGAGCTCGTCAAGGTATCTCATTACTGATGCCTTGTGAGGGGATGTAACGTTGAATCCAGCAATGTTTATGCTGCGCAAGGACTCAATCGACTCTTTCAACTCTGCCTCTGGAACTCTAAATGCTATATATGTACAGTTAAGTCCCTTTGCTGCAAAAGCGGCGTTTTGCATTCCGGGCGACAGCGAGTGATGGATCGGATCGCCTATAATGCAATAAGTCTTGGTCGGGGTTTGCATCGTCTTTTGTAAATATTGCCAGCCTTTCACATATATACCGTCGATGAATATTTGGGGGAATGTAACTTAGATTGAAAGGTGGGCCTTTACTAATCCATATGTGTCAAACAATAGACAAATTATATCCCGGTGTACCTCTGTGCCCGCGTGTCTATACATCGGATGTCCATACCAAGTATAATAGATAATAACGGGGGAAATAATAGAGATTGTGTAAAGGTCATATCTTACTAATTCTCATCTTGTCGTACAACTTTTTCATCTGTTGTAACGTTAACTGCCCCGGTGCGATAATTTTCTCCAGGCTTGCATAGGTGAAGGGGGCGTTACCAATTATATTGCACAATAGTCTTGATAGTACTCCTGCATCACCCATGGCAAAAAAGATTGGAGACAACCCTATGGCCGTCTCGTACAACTCTAGCAGCCTCAGTGAATCTTCGATGCTGTGTGCTGTAGTCACTATCTTCACATAATTGCTGTAGGTTCTCATCTCTGAAAGCAGATCAGCGATATAGTCGCTTGGCGGCGTTTTTTCGAAGTCATGCCACGATACAAGCAGGGGACTCTTTTTCTTTTCTAAAAAGTCTGCCAGCTCGTCATTTTTTTTCAGCGTATCAAGCTCCACATCAAGCAGCATAGGTTCTTGCTCCGCTAGTTTGTATAGCCAGCGCAAGCGATTTTCTTCCCTGTCGGTGAACATGCCTCCCTCACTTTTCGGCCGCAGTGTAAAGACTGTTCTATCCTTTATGCCTTTTGCAGCATTCAAGGCCGCAGGAAAAAAATCTGGTTTAAGGAAGTCGAACCGTATCTCCACATAGTCGGCCCCCATCTTAAATGCACGAGCTGCTTCTTTTTCAACTGATTGCGGATTCTCCGGCCCTATTGATACGCAAATCCGGGGGCCCAAATCAATGGGTATTCACAGAGGTAGAATTAATTGTTTGTTTTATCCGACTCCTGCAGGCGGTGAGCTGTGTGTGCCATGATCTATTCTCTTATGTGCTTCAAGAACTTCTGCTGACTCAAAAACCCTGCCACAAATGCTACAGCGGTGCTGCTTTGGACTTTTGGACCCCGCAGTTGCAGCGGACATGAATATTTTTAAACATCACACCTTATTAAAGGTGTAATATGGCTGGCAACCGAGGTTCGAGGTTGGCCTAGCATTTGGAGCTAAAATGCATTACAAAGCCTCTTTGTCTTGTTGTCGATTAAGCCTATCGATCTTCGTTCTGCATTGGTAGCGTTCAAGCTGTCAGAAAAGATCATATTTCATGCGTCAATGATCCAGTTAGTGGTATACAACATCCAGACATTAGCGCTTGTTATTCTTATCATAGTGAGAGGGGATTTTTCTCCAGTCAGCTACGAGGGCCTGGTTTCTTATGTGAAGTGGCTCCTCCCTTTCTATGCGAGTCTTGGCTAAATCAACATATTTTTTTAGCAGATCGATCCCGACGTAGGAGCGGCCGAAGTGATGGGCTACCTTTGTAGTCTGCCCACTTCCGTTGAAAGGATCCAACACAAGGTCGTTCTCATAGGAGTACAATTTCATCAGACGATACGGGATTTCCTCCGGGAATGGGCATGGATGATCGATGCAGCCTGGTGGGACAGGTGCAATATGCCAAATTGAGTTAGCGATTTCTCTTGTCCATTCCTCATGCGTTGCTGGAAGAATCTCCATCCTTTTTGTACGGCCGCTGTTGACGTCTCCCTTGCGTAAGATCAAAATGAATTCATGCATAATGTTCGCACGGTAGTACTTCGGGTATGGATGAATGATGAACGATCCATATCGGTTTGTCCCACCAGTCACCTTGTGCCAGATAATCTCTTCATGAAGATTCCATTTGCCAAAAGGATGCACAAGCTTAGATAGGAGCATGTGAGGGAGAGGTACTATCGTTCCGTTGACAACTTCATTTGCTATGACAATGCAGCAATAGCCGCCCTCCTTTGTTACGCGGTAGACCTTATCGCCAAATATATCTGTCATGTCATTCAGATAATCATTGGTGTCTAAGTTTAGTTTGCCCCTGTAATAGGCTCCGGTTTGAGACGCGTGCGTTTCGTAATCGATCGCGTTTCTATATGGTGGCGAAGTTATCGTCAACTGGAAAGCATTTGCCGGCAGCCGCTGCAGGACATCCTTGCAATTGCCGACAGCTATTTGGTTGGTGACTTCTTCTTGGACAAGCATGATTCAATACTGTATGCATGCTTTTGGGATTGGTCCAAAGACCTTATACTTTAAAGTAATAAACAAGTGACTAAAAAGAAACCATGCCTTGAGCTCGCAAAAACGAGCTCGGCTAATGAGAGCTCTACCAATTTTTGGCTAGTATCACTTATTTATACGCTAAAGGTGATAGTTCAGTTAACAAATAACAACTCATAGCAATTGTCACGTTGTTCATTTTCTTTTTCATTTCCAACGTCTATGCAGCTTCTTGACGGAGTGGGCATAATACTATCGAATTATATATATCATTTTTTGAAGGCCTCGCTCGCTGGTCCTCAGTTCCTGCCGCTTTGGCGCTACAGTTTCATATTTCAGGTCGCGGGTTTCAATATCGAGAGCTTTTGGGAGGACCGCGTAGCATTCCAACTGATCACGCATATCCATGCAGACAGTGTTCTCAATTTCATATGCTAAAAACAAAATAGCTATACATCGGTACATAACTACATTCCTTCAGAGGAGAGTTATTGTCATCTATCGAATTTTGACTTAATATAAGGAAAAGAAAGGAGAAGGGGAGAGACGAACCTTAGAAACTGGAGCCCAAATCCTAGTCCTAGTCCATCTGGTCCTTAAACTTCTCCCTGAACTTTTCCTTGTTGTATTCTCGATCCATGTCTCTCTCGGTGTCTGACGCCTTAGGCTGTAGCCTTTGCACCAGCCTTTAGCTTGTCAGATGCATCCTCGATTTCTGAAGCCATGGTGCCTTAGATATATTACGTCAAATTATTTAAGGGGTTAATCACAAAATTCGGTTTCATCTTCCCCGTCAGAGAACGGTCATAATGTTCCTCTTGAACCAGCAGAAGCCAGGGGATGCGAGAATGCAATTCAGATGGTGGCTGATTCTTCGCCTTTAATGCAAGCGAAGGACCTTGATAAAGTCACTAAAAAGGATAGAAAACAAAAAGACAGAGAAAGCCACTTTCTCTATTTTGTAACACCCCTTTCTCAACATCAAGCCAACACCCCTGATGACGGAACCTCGAGTTTTGTCAAATTGTCACTTAAACCAAAAAAAATGTAAAAGTTTAGAGAGCATTTAGCGCTATTTTTCTACAATGAATTCGTCAACTTCCATCCCAAAATGACGGCCTGCCGCTTGCTTGGCATACCCTAGCACCTCATCGCCCACATTTACTTCAGTCACCGATAGCAGCTTGCCGTCCTTGGATATGAGCCGTATCGTCTCTGCATTTTGCAAAATAACGGTACCTTTCTCACCATTGATCTCGGCGCGTATTAGTTTCAGCGGTCGTGTCTCTATCTTTGATCTGCCTACGACAGCGCTTCTTGCAATGCCTTCCTTGTTAACAATCCATACTTCGCTTCCTGACTCGATCTCCGAAAGATAGCGCGTGCCGCCACCAGGTACTATTGTGTAACAATATACTGCACCGGCGTTTACTCTGAAGGGTCTGGGCGAAGTGAAAGAAGAACCGATTGATTCATTGTGTACTAAAAGCATAAAGTTTGATCTGCTTCCAACCAACATGCCTTCTCCCAACCTCATCATGGAGGCAGTGTCTACGCAGACCCGCTCCCCCGTGCCTACGTCTTTTACCTCTATGATCCTAGCTTGGGTAATAAGGAATCTCGCAGTACTTAGCTGTTGCCTCGCCCTATCTACTTCCTCTTCGCTATCGGTAGATAAAATTACTCCATCGACTCCTAGCTCAAGGACGGCAAACAATGTCGCAACTTCTTGCGAGCTTCTTGCCGTGGCGAATACTTTTGTTTTGGACCTGTGTAGTTTGGCAATAACATTTTCAAGTGGAATTATCTTCCAGTCAGACGCCTCGACGATTACAAATTCTGCTCCGTTCTCTGATGCTACTTCGATCTCATCGACGTCGAGGTTACTCGTCACTTTCTTGAAGTACCCAACGCTCTTACCTGAAGACTTGAGCGATTTCAATTGGTCAAAAGTCGTGCAAATTATAATGTCAGCGTCCTCCGACTCATATATTGTACGGAAGCTCCTGCCGGCGATCTTGGGATCAACGTTGACAATCAAATCGTCTTTCTCCTTTAGTTTTGCGAGAAATTCTCCCAGGGAAGATACTGCCACAGTTGGCTTGATTATTAGTTCTTTTGGTTTGGAATCAGTCAAGTTCTTTCAGAGCCTCTCTGACATTTCTGTTTTCAATTACGATTTTGTATAATGCACGTACCATTGCTGGTGGATTTTTATGCTGAAAGATGTTACGACCAAATGTAACGCCCTTTGCGCCCCCTGCCATCGCCCCATTGCACATGTCCAAGATTTCTTTGTCGGTGTTAGCCTTAGGCCCCCCAGCGATTACTATAGGGACAGGACAGCTCCTCGCAACGCGCTTAAATGAGTCGGGGTCGCCTGTGTACACTGCTTTTACAATATCTGCTCCTGCCTCGGCTCCCACTCTTGCAGCATGAGCGATTATATCGGGGTCATGAGGGTTCTTAATGTTCTCCCCGCGGGGGTACATCATGGCTACAAGAGGTACACTCCACTCGTCGCATTTATCAGACACCATTCCGAGCTTTTGGAGCATCTCTGGCTCTTCCTTTGAACCGATGTTAATATGAAGGGAAACCGCGTCTGCTCCGAGTCTGATCGCCTCTTCTACATTGCCCATGAGCATTTTTCTGTTTGGAGCAGGACCTAGAGATGTGCTACCAGAAAAGTGCACTATCAGTCCAATATCAGGCGGCCTTGGCATCGTCTTGATGATGCCCTTGTTGACAAGGACGCAGGTCAATCCAGCAGAGGCACATTGATAGATCAGGTCGTGAATGTGTTCCAGTCCCTTAATGGGACCATTAGTTATGCCATGGTCCATGGGGATGCACAGCATTTTGCCGTCATTCAATATCCTCGAAAGCCTGATATCCCTACCAAAGACCATATATGTATCCTGACTTTCTTGCTAACCTACTTATAATTTAATTAGTCCCGTGATTACATAGATTTGGCCTTGGGAGTGTTAGTCATCATTGGCTTTACCGGCTTCAGGCTGTTATTATACATGATTATACTTTATTCTAACACTCCACCACTTCCCCGCTAGAATTCATACCCTCTGCAATTATTGAGAAATATCTCGAGCCCGAACAATGCCCAGCAATGGACCGAATGTTAACCCCAACAATTAACAGGGCAAAGTTTGATCATATGGTTTTCAATACGAATAGATCAATGAACCCTTGTGAAGCTGACGCATGATTCTCCTCAGTAGGCTCGAGCAGTTTCGCCTAATTCCCATGAGGCATTCTTTCCTCTTTTTTCTCGTCTTCCTTTGCAAGAAAAGAAGGCATAACCATTTTCTAGCTAAATATCAACAGAATACCAGCAGAGTAGCCTTCAGAATGGCGCCAAAGGGCGCTTAACAGACAAATGCAGAGTAGCAAATAGCGTTACTTAAAAATTGGGTACCTTTTTCTGTGTCTTGTTAGAGATGCTTAGAACCAAGCTCTTATATTTACAGTGACAAAATCTGATAACGTAACTTGCTAAAAAAGCATGAACGAAATCCGTTCTGCTATATCTGCAACCTATTCTTCACTCCTGGGTATCTGCCAGTCCATCTCAAAGCCGATCATACAAAGGAAGAATTGGCGGCTCACTTGCTGATGGCATACTTTGATGAATGGCGTGAGCAGGAAGAGGCAATTGAGAAGGCAACAGAGCGATCCCGTTGAGGGCCCATAAGTTTTTTAGAAATGGGCACTGCAGATTAGCATATGGGCTATGAATCTGACTCATCAGAATTTGCAAGGATTTCGACTAAGAAGCTTGCTATACTGTTTGGCCTTGCATTTTTTGGAGCATTCATGGTCATACAGATGGTACAAGGGTTCCCTCTTGCGGAGATCCTCTTCAGGCAGACCGTGACCCAAGAGGTCAATGTGTCAATAAAACAGGGTGACGTTTGCGTCATAGAGCCCCCGGACGGTCAACCAAAAAGCATTCAAGGATGTCCGTACAACGTAGGTGACCAGCTGATCGTGACATACTACGAAGGCTCAACTAATGTAGAATCCCATAGGCTCAATAAGTAAATTATCATTACTTAGTCATTTTTTTATCATATCTATAACGACGCCGAAATTCTCCTCATCTCCTCTCGTTTTATCGATGGGCGTCTCCATTATTATCGGCAGGGCCTGAACCGCTCGGTGGTTGAGAAAGGCAGTAATTCCCTCAAGGCCTATTGCTCCAAGGCCGATATGCTCATGGCGGTCTAGGTTTGAACCGAGCACACCTTTTGAATCGTTCAGATGGACGACTTTCAGTTCTTTGAGGCCGATGATATCCTTGATTTTTTCAAATACTATATGTACACTCTCGTTTGTGCGTATGTCATAGCCAGAGGCAAAAAGATGGCAAGTGTCGATGCAAACGCCAAATTGCTTAGAGCTACCGAGTCTATCGAGGATGAGGCGCAGCTCTTCAAGTGTGCCACCAACATTATTCCTCTGTCCCGCATTATTTTCCAAGAGAACCACCACTTCATTTGCGGATTTGCTCTGGGCAGTGGCGGCCGTTAAGGCGCTTACTAGCTGCTCAATGCCGCTATTTGACCCTCTGCCCATGTGACTTCCAAGGTGTATCACGATTTGGCATATTCCAAGCAAATCGCATCTTTGAATTTCTTCCCTAAGTGTCTTCACTGATCTTTCATACAATGCTCCTGGAGGCCCTGAGAGGTTCGGCAGGTAGGGCATGTGGACAACTACTGACATTTTTTCGATTCCACTTGCGCAGAGTCTCTTTTTGAACGAGTCTACCTCATCTTGCAGCAGAGGCTTCGCAGCCCAACCTCGAGGATTCCGACTAAATATTTGAAATGCGGTACAGCCTATTTTCTTTGCATTGTTTACTGAATTTGATATCCCTCCCGCTATGGAGACGTGAAACCCCACCCTTATATCCATGGTTTCGATATGAAGATAATTTTTCTTACTTTAACTTATCGTAATGGAGTTTTTATGGTAGAAGAGCTATGTTATTCTCGGACTTGTCTTCCATAAGAATGGCCGGTAGTGATCTAGCCAAGTATCCATTTTTGAATGAAGCTGGCGAATACCTGCGAGAGTCCAGCTTTGGCTGGGAGGAGCTTGACAGGCCGGATATGAACTATGTTATAGACCGCGCTGCCGATCGTGTTGAGATGGAGGTCGAAGGCAAGATATATGACAACCTAGAGAGATACGAAATTGAGATCCTTACATTCCTTATTTCTCTGGTGATCGTCAAGTCAATTGGCATCGATCAAGTGCTGAGAAAGTTCGCGCTGGCGGAAGCAAGAAGGGCGGAGAAGTTTCTCACGGAGGATTTAAGAAAGCAGAGCGAAACTAAGAGGCATTCTGTCTTTACAAAAATCTTTGAGGATTTGTTTACATTGAAAATCGTTCTATCAGAGGATCAGCGTCTATTCAAGGTTCGAGTTGTTGATTATCTTGCAAGAGCTTCTCATTTCCACGAACAGGAATGGAAATTGATTAACAGAGTTGTCCACAATGGCTATGTTTATCTCGATGCTGATGAGACCGTCAGACTCATTAGGAATGAACTCTCGGTGCTCATTTATGACAAAGTCAAAGCAATGACCCTCCCCTCTCTGCCGCTAGCCATAAAGTCAAAAGCTGACCAGCTACGGATAAAACTCTTATCACGTTATGAACGCCGTGCCTCAGTTGCAGTGAGGGAATATCCACCATGCATCAAGCATGCGCTTGAAGTAATGAATAAAGGCGATAACCTAGCCCACTCCGCCCGAGTAATGCTTGCCACATTCATGCTGGCCATAGGCAAACCAGTCGATGAAATCGTCTCGATGTTTGAAAATGCTCCTGACTTCAACGAAAATATAACCCGATACCAAGTGGAGCACCTTGCTGGCATGAAGGGAAGCCATACCAAATATTCTGTTCCTTCATGCGATAAACTCAGGAACGAAAATCTTTGCTTTGCAACTGCTGAATGCGACACCCTAATAAATCCAATTCAGTTCGGCATGAAGAAGAAATGAGAGAGAATCTCTTTTCCGCCAAGACTAATTCAGCAATTAAGAAAGCGTTCCGTGAGTACTACTTCAACAAGTCGAAGGCAATTGAACAGCCTCTCAGAATGGAACAACGTGAGTTTGGGTATATGCACTTTGGACAGGCAGGCATGGTTAGGCACCTGTCATTCAAAACCATGAAAGAGCTCGATGCTATGCTTGTTAGAGAAGCGCCTTCTGATGTCTACTGCTCAAATGCGTACTATAGATTTCCAGCAGTACAACCTATGCAGGAGAAACAGTGGCTTGGGGCAGACCTGATCTTTGATATTGATGGCAAAGATCTTGGTATGCCATGTGCTCCATCGCATTCCTATTCAGTCTGCATAGACTGTGGATATGTGTCTCCTCCTGACCATGACGAAGAGAGATCTTATTCTTGCCCATCCTGCTCATGCGAAAAGGCAGATTATGTTTCCATCCCCTGCAGCAAGTGCATGGATGGGTCTAAAATGGAGGCTAGACGTTTAATGGAATTTTTGCAAGAAGATATTGGCCTAGAGCATAATGCTATTAGTGTTTACTTTTCCGGTAACAATGGCTTTCATATACATATAAAGGATGATGCGTGCCTGTCTCTCGACCCCCAGGCTCGCTCCGACCTCGCAGGGTATCTGTCTGGAACAGGCCTCATGTTGGAAAGTATTGGAGTAAGAAAGACAAATACAGAGGACTTGTTTTCCATAAAATTTCCAAAAAGTGGACTCGTATACGGTTGGAGACGAAGAATTGCAGAGAAGCTCAAGATCGACACGACATCAGCAATCAAACTCAAAAACATTGTCAACCAAAATGGCGGCTATGATGCATTCAAGGTTGAACTTAACAGATTAGCAAGAGACATGGGAGTCAGGATAGATCCGCAAGTGACAACTGACGTTCACAGAGTGTTTAGGATGCCTGGTACACTCAACAGCAAGAGCGGCTTGTCAAAGACAAAATCCAGCGATCTCTATTCTTTTGATCCCTTTGTCGATGCATGTCTCCTTGGCGATGGTAAAGTAAGCGTGAGAGTTAAGACTCCAGTCAAATTGAAACTAAAAAGGAACTCATTCAACATTTCAAAAGAATCAGCTGAGATGCCTGCATATGCAGCAGTTTATCTTATGTGTAAAGGGCTTGCAGAAGCGAACTAGCTTTTTGACTCAATAGACCTACGAAAAAACCTTATCGAAGATAAAGGATATAAGGTCATTAACTTAATACTGAAAATGAGCAGTCGCTGAGACCCTCAAACAGATGACAACGTCCTGTACAATTCAGGCGACCGCGAAGTATACACTCCTTTACAATTCTGCCTAAGGATGATGCAGGGAAGACATTCTGGTACAATTTGTGCGTTTCACATTGTGAAACCGATCATGGCTACCTACTTAAGCGCACCACTAGAATGGCACATCATAGATGTTTTCGAAGCTCTCTCATTAAATCTGAACATAAGCTGCCAGCAGCCGCGACGAACCAGACCAGACGTCACACGATGAGACTCTTAAAGAAGAGCAGAAGGAGGGATTGTATTCTCTGGTGCCACCTCGACCATTTTTTCAAGCCGACAGCAATTTATGCTCAGTTTAATCCTAACGAAGTACAGGCAGCTTGAGGCACTAAATTTGATTCAGCTCATCCGACATTATCTATTGCGGCATTTTATTAAATCGTGTAATGCCAACGATAAGCCTCATTTCATCGGAAGATGTACCTCAATTAATATTGAAGTAAACCTCGAGGAATACCGAGATATTATAGAGCGGCTATATCTCAATATAGGTAGAAAACCAGATTGGCAGTGTTAGTAGTTGACAACCTATCTCCGTTTACATCAGATATACTATTTTGTCTAGATCAATTACATAATCGACATCTTCACAAGCGATTCTCTGAAGTTTCTAGTGAGGATCTTGCCCAATGCGATAAAGTGATACTGTCAGGCAGGCGCAGACACAGCCAGGAAATAAATGCAGTAAATTCTAGCATCATAACATACTGCTACAATCACGATAAGTCACTCCTTGGTATCTGTTACGGAGCGGAAATAATAGCGCTTACGCTTGGAGGCTCGATACGCAAAATGCCGGCTCACGTTCATGGAATGACTGAAGTGTCGCTTTCAAATGCAAATCCACTAACTGAAGAGAAAAAGACCATCGTAGTATATGAGAGTCATAGATATTGCATTGCGAAGTTGCCCCCAAATTTCAAGTCACTTGCAAGCTCTAAGTACTGCGAGCATGAAATATTCTCCAGCGATGGCAAGGTTTATGGCACGCAGTTCCACCCGGAAAAGAGCGCAGCCGATGGCGTAGCTCTTCTGAAAAATTTTCTAACTTCATAAGAAGAATTTTATTGCTTGCATGACACTGAAAGAACAGGCTTGGAATCCCAACCTGAGCATTTCATCAGCTTGCCTCTTGTGAGCAAGAACGAAGACAGTGCAGATTTACCACTTGTATTGAATGTTGTAATCAAATACTGGGGTGAAGATATCTCTTCGACGATATCTGGTTCAGCGAGCGACAAAAGTGTCACAATGATTCATGGAATTGAGCATGCAGAAACGCTAGGTTTTGAGTCGCATATTTACAAAAGCTCAATGAAGGATATGAAAAAACGAATCGATCAGGGCATACCGCCTATAGTTATAATGCCGGGCATACAAGCAACTGTGCAGCATGCAATGATCGTGTCAGGCTACAATAGCGAGGAGCGCAGGATCCTTACCTACGTTCCAGAACCTGATACGGTAGGTGCGATTCCTGAGTCGAAGTTTGAGCAGGATTGGGAGCAAGATGACATGACAGCCATAATCATGTTTCCCTCAGATATGAAAGACCTTCTAAATAATGAAAAGCTCACGTTTGTCAAATCAAACAGGCTGTCTTTTGAAGCAGAAGATTTGAGACAACATGGAAAATTTAATGAGGCCATCGAAAGTTTGCAAAAAGCTATAGAAATCGACTCCGACAACGCGCAAGCATGGAGTATTCTTGGTGGCATTTATAACGAGAGAGATTCCGAGAAGGCTATCCCTTGCTACGAAAAGGCAATCAAGTTGAACTCAAGGTACTATCTAGCATATAGGGGTCTTGGCAATTATTACCTGAAAAAGAAGAATTATTCGCTTGCAGAGGTGTACTACAGCAATGCAATAAGCATCAATCCATCTCGGTTTGGGCCTATATACAAGAATCGCGCAATAGCGAGGATGCAGCTTGACAACAATAAAGGTGCAAAAGAAGATCTAATTAAATATCTGGAGCAGATGCCAGCAGCTGACGACCGAAAGAGCATCCAAGAAGCACTGGATCAGTTTTAATCCTCTACTCGTAGTGCATTTGCTTCCTTTCTTTCAAGAATCAAGCAAGATTTTGCCTTTTGCCCTGGCTACATATGTCGGACAATTATAGAAATGATTCGATAACTTAATGACAACCAGCATTGGTTGATGATGACCAATCGAAGGAAGTCCAGCTCCAACATTATGTACAGAGCATTTATTATATTGGCTTATTCGCGGGTATTGCCAGATTAGGCATCTTCATGTTGATGCTGGTGAAGGATAACACTAATTTAGAATTAAGTTTTCCAGCTTTGCATAGAGGCTGGGGTCTTTTGGGTAAGCATCCTAATGCAATGTGGTTTACAACCCTCCGATCTAGGAACGTTACACTAAGAATATTGCTGCTTGAAAACTTTCGAGTCTATTATTATTTTCTCTGTCGCGTCCAAAACTTTCTCTACGTCACTTACTTCGTGAGCAAAGGATATTGCAGCCATCTTTGTGGGCAGGAAAAATATTCCCCGGTTCGCAACAAGAGCAAGATGGTATCTCTTTAAAAGATCTCTATCGGACTTTGCAACATCGGATGCATCCGTAACAGTACTCTTGGTGAAGTGCGTCAAAAACATCGAGCCTATGCCTGTCACCTGGCATGGAATTCCTGATTCGGCAAATAGTTTGGCTAGCCTTTTCCTTGCCATCCTTCCAAGCTTGTCAATCTTGCTGTACACCTGCCCTTTGTTTTTTTTCAAAAAGTTCAGCGTGGCAAGACCTGCAGTCATTGTCATAGGATTGGCTGAAAATGTCCCGCCCCCTATAGCACAGCGTGTTTCTTTATCTGCTTTTGCCACAGGATCTGCAAGGGACATTATGTCTTTGTCGCCACATAATATCCCGATGGGCATTCCGCCACCTGCTATCTTGCCAAGAGTAAACAGATCCGGTTCTAGCTTGTAGGTACTTGCGGCTCCATTGAGGGAAAGCCTAAAGCCTGTCACTATTTCGTCCAGAATGAAAAGGCTGCCATTCTTTTTAGCAAATTCCTCTAACCCCTGCAGGTAGCCATTGATCGGTGGAATGCAGCCTGCGCCACCGAGTACTGGCTCGATGATGATGCATGCTAGGTCGTCCTTGACAGTCTCAAGCACCTTAAGGGATGCGTCAAGGTTGTTAAATGGTATAGACTCCACAAACTGTCCCTCATCCTGCACAAAGCCTAGCCCTTCCTCTTCCTCAAATGGATAGTTGACTGTCTGCATAAGTGTGGTGTTGAACCCATGCCAGCCGCCTATCGCTTTGGCGACGATACGTCTTCCAGTTTTCGCGCGAGCAAGTCTTATTGCATACATGGTCGCTTCAGAACCAGTGCTGCTAAAGCGCATCATTTCGGCCTTGGGCATCAGCTTTTGAATGACTTCTGCGAGCTCAACGCTCGCTTTGTTGACTGTGCCATAGAGTATACCATTTTTGGCCTGTTCGGCTAGAGCGTTAACAACCGGTTTAGGAGAGTGACCTAGAATGAGCGCCCAGTGTCCCATCCAATAGTCTGTGTATTTATTGCGGTCTACATCAAATAGTTGCTTACCCTTTGCGCCAGTTACAAAAAATGGATAAGGTTCGAAATAACGAATATTGTGACTGATGCCTCCTGGAAAAACTTTAACAGCTCGGGAATAAAGGCGTCTTGACTTCTTTGTTTCGCGTTTGTAATTTTTCAAAAAGTCTTGCTGCATAGATGCACCTGCGTGTAAACTAGTCGCTCTATATTCTTTTCCTTTCCATACTGTTTTATCAATATGAATATTAACATTTTCTCAGAATACTCGACCATCAGTTAAAATGTTCCACCTACAACAACTACGTGAAATTCTAGAAAGTGTATGAATCCATAAAGAATTTTGGTAAATTCTAGCGGCAAGCAAACAAAGTCCGGTTACGAAATGAAAGGTGCATAAGGATAAACCAGTGAAAGGCTTGTCTTTAATTATTGCCCATCGAAAGAACACAATTCTCTATCCGCTCATGAGGAATTTTTATTTTAAGATGAAGATTAAATTTCTATTCTCTCTTTCCATACTTGCAGCTCGTTGCTCGTCATACGACTCCAGGTCCCCCATGTA
Organism: Thermoproteota archaeon; assembly: GCA_046732455.1. GTDB lineage: Archaea > Thermoproteota > Nitrososphaeria > Nitrososphaerales > Nitrososphaeraceae > Nitrososphaera. Next base: position 25,079 of record JBKPNF010000268.1, read on the forward strand.
TAATATTGTCAGGACGTCCGCTGGAAATCAGTCAGTCAACAGTGCTCATAGTGCTCGTAAAATATATTGTGGTATTTTGCAGCAAAGTAAAATAACGGAGGAGAGTGGCTTGAATCGTATGATAGAAGAGAAGCTTGCTTCCCTTGGTATTAGCCTTCCTATTCCACCAGACCCTGCTGGGTCATATCTGCCTGTTGTCCTTTCCGGCAATCTCGCTTTTGTATCTGGGCAGATCCCCACAGAAGGCAAACAAGTCAAGTTTAGAGGCAAGGTTAACTCAATAGAAATGGCTCAGAACGCCGCGCGCCTGTGTACTATAAATGCGCTCGCGCAATTAAAGTCGTCTCTTGGTAGCCTCGATAGGATCAAGCGATTTGTTAAGGTCACAGGATTCGTTAATTGTGATCCTTCCTTTGCTGACCACTCAAACGTAATTAATGGCGCGTCAGATCTGCTAGTAGTCATATTTGGCGATAGAGGCAAACATGCAAGGGCAGCGGTAGGCGTTAGCAGCCTGCCCCTTGAAAGTACTGTTGAGTTAGAGTTTATAGCCGAGATTTAGTAGTATACACTGCGGCGCTGGTTTCATCCCACTAGCCTTTTATCTGGTCAATGTTTGATTGTGAGTAAACTTCAAAAAGAGGCCAACCTTCATCGGATAAATGCTGAGGGCATTATCTCATGCAGATTATTCAATCTCCTTAGCTATGCTTCGATCAAGGGTTTCTATAAATTTTTGAAGGTTAGCTTTTGGAATTACTGCGCCGCATGCTCTATCATGACCGCCCCCGCTCCCTCCCAGCTCCGATGCTAAGTCGTTTGTTAATTTTCCGAGATGCACCTTGGAATCAGATGACCCCCGTATCGATATGACATACGACTTCAAGTCATCCTTTAGCCTGTAGACCATAGCAGCAGGCTTGCCTGAAGAGCCTAGCACGAAATTGACCACCATGCTGGAGGATAGATTTACAGTACTGGGCGCGTGGGCAAGGTTGTCCAACTCTACAACTGATTCACGTATTGATTCGACTGCATTTGCTACCTTTTTTGCAAATTTTTCTGCCATGTCGAAACCGCCTTTTATGTCGTGAGGGTACTTCATTTTCGCAAGTGTCTCAACCATCTTTATCAGAAATGCATCATCGTGTTGGTTCGCAGATATCATGTATGACAATGCGGTCGACTCAAGCATCAAGAATTGCCTATCAAATCTTGAAACTGCGGCCGTTGCTAGGGGTTTATTCTCCATGTAGTCGGTGAGCGCACCCATTGCTGCAAAAAATGTAGCATGCTCTGGGAGTTTTTTCTTATACTTTGTGTAAACCTGCACGCTTGTGCACTCTTCAATTGTGCGGATGACCGTCACATCTGCTTTCTTTAGAGCTTGCAATGTTTCTTTACTAATATCATGATGATCAATGTATATCACTTCTGCTCCTGTAGAAACTATTTTCTGAAGCAATTCCGTGAATTTCTGCTCGTTCTTTTTTGACAAACCGAGATCGCAAATGAACAACTGCTCAATCTTATCAAGCATAGCCCCAATCTTTTCCAGCCTAGAGATGAGGTTAGCATAATCTACGAGCACTACTTTTGATATATCAAATGCTGTTTTGACTAGTGCGGCAGAACATATACCATCCACGTCTTCTTTATGAGATATGCAGATACTAGGCATTAAGAGATTATTACCTTCTGAGTGATGCAATCCATATCCCAGATTTAATAGTTCGTTAATATTTTCGTCAGGAAAAAAAGAATAAAAAAAAGGCATGCAACCGTCGTGGCGAGGATCACAGAATGTACTTGTGGCAATTGCTGTACATCAATGTTCTTTACGTGTTTCCGGAAGCTGCAAGAAGACGGTGCGTCCGTTGCCACTTCTACGTCTGTGGCTTACCACCAACGATCGATGGCACAGACTAATTTGATTCTAGTGCTTTGGGCTATTGGGAATGGCAGGCTGAACACCTCGCCGAAGCTTGGTGCGTACACCTCCATCCCATCAACGCCATCTTCTATGGCCGCCCTTTTCCTTGCGGATGGCTGTCTTTTCTCGGGAAAGGCTTCGTCCTTAGATGCTTTCAGGACTTATCCTAGGCAGCTTAGCTGCTCAGCGTGCCCTGTCGGACAGCTGATAAACCAGAGGCTGCGCTGCCCTGTTCCTCTCGTACTAGGGGCAA
>JBKPNF010000269.1:0-2483 GCA_046732455.1 Thermoproteota archaeon
TACAAAACAAGATCACACAATAGAAATATTCTCGGCCAACTGTCCACTATGCAGGCACATCATAGAGGACATTCAAATTGGCAAATGTCAAGGCTGCAATCAGACAGTTTATGACGTTAACAACCTGACTGATGATATTAAGAGAAAGATGGGGGAGTATGGGATAACGTCGGTTCCAACTACTATTATTGATGGAAATATCAAGGTCGTGGGTACACCAGACTTCCCTTGGATATGTGGCGATGATTTATACATGAAGTTAAAGAGAGATTATCCTCTTAAGAAATAAGAAATGGACCGGGTGGGATTTGAACCCACGACCTCAGTTAGTAAGCTTGGTTGAGCTTGTATCTAAATAGCGACTGAAATCAAAAGCTGTTCAAATCCCGCCAGCTCCATGCTTTTCTCTGCATTCCCATAGTCCTCTCTATGGTGTCAAGCGAACTTCAAGAATAATTAAGTGGTTTTTTAATTTCTTCCTACTATACAGATTGCTTCGTTGTCCAAATTCACTCTGCCATGCGAATCAGCATATTGCCAGGCTGCTTCGGTAATTGAGTTCCATGCCTGCTTCTTCACTTCCTCAGTCTGGTCCGCCATCATCTCATGTGCACGCGTTGCAGTCTGCTGAATGTGCTTTGTATAACTTTCAGGTGAGTCAAATTCAAATGTTATTTGAACGGTTTCAACTTTAATATCTTTGAATCCTGCTTGGCTAAACAACTGCTTAAGAGCCTCTACATCTGCTAAGGCAAAAGGACCTGGTGTTCCTGGCGGAGGAAGAGGAGCATTTATCTGCTTTCTTATAGTGCTGAAAGCTAAATCAATCAATGGAACCTTTGATGGAGTAGACCATACAGCCGCAGAAAGCATACCATTTGTAATCAGCAGATGTCTAATCTTTACTAAGGCTGAGGGAAGATTTGGAAAGAACATCAGACCGAATCTTGAAAGGACTGCATCAAATTTTGCTGTCTGGTCTGGCAAATCTATTTTCTCTCCATCACTTTCTCTAAACTCCATTATGCCATCCAATCCAAGGGACTTGGCTCTTGTCCTTGCAATCGCCAGCATTTGAGGCGAAATATCTATAGCAATAACATTACCATTTGGCAAGACTTTCTTCGCTGCAGTAACTGCTGGCTCTCCTATACCTGTAGCAATATCTAAAACCTTGTCACCAGGCTTGATTTCAGCTAATTCTACAATCCTATCACTAACTTTTTGTGCTCCGCGTTCGATAGTCTCCCACCAAGTCTGCCAGCCTGCGGCAGCATTATTCCACATTTGGCGTTGCTGAGCCTTGAATTCATCGGGATTAAATGTAGGGCTAATGTTACTCACATCAACACGTATCCTTCAATGCTTTTTGCTGTGCCTAGTTCTTTAACTTTTTCAAATATTGGAAGTATAATTAAAGTACAAAACATGCTGACAAACTACACAATAGGGCATTGGCATTGCTAGGCTTTTTGTAGGACAGAAACCCAAAATTGACCTCAATTCAATACCGTATTTTCCTCATAGAAAGATATGGACCGGGTGGGATTTGAACCCACGACCTCAGCAAGTACATTCTGTTCCCGTCACATAAGCTTTGGATGGAATGGGTCTTGTTCAAAACCTACCTATCCACGCATAACCATTTGCGGTTTTTAGGGAGAGGAGGCTTAACGTAAGTAGTAGCCAATCATAGAGTGCAATAGTGTGCCCTTATGTTGATCTGAGCTGCTCTTGGTGTGGCTTTTGAATTGGCAGTGTGAACGCAAAAGTTGCACCTTTTCCATCAATGTTGTTTTCAGCCCATATCTTACCGTCATACGCTTCTATGATACTTTTGGAAATAAATAGACCTAAACCTGTCCCTTTCTCAGATTTACTAGCAAATTTTGTAAATAATCTTGGCATTATCGATGGGTCAATACCTGGACCTTCATCCTTTATACTTACAATCACTTGATTATTACTATTGTCTACTATCTTCTTCTTTTTATCACTTTTAAGGCTTAGCTGTACTAATATCCTTCCAGCTTCTGTAAACTTTATAGCATTAGTCAACAAGTTAGATATAACCTGCATTATCCTATTCTTGTCTGCAACAACCCAGACATCGCCATCACTTTTGTAATTTAGATTTATTTTGGGATTGTCTTTTAGCTGAGTGCGAAAGTCCTGCAAGACATCGAAAACGAGTTCGTTTAGGTTAAAAGATTCCTTGTAAATTTGTATGCTGCCGCTTTCAATTCTTGTTACATCAAGCATTTCTTCTTGGAGCTTTTGCAATCTCTTAGCATTTCTCAATATTACATCTAGGAATTCGAGTTGGCTTGAATCGGATGTCTGATCTTTCAAAACCTGTGCAAGACCTAGAATAGGCTGAATTGGAGTCCGTAGCTCGTGAGCAGCAATATCCATAAATTCTTGCTTCAGCTTATCCTGTGATTGGAGCTGCTCATAAAGATACCTTATGTGTTCATACAGTT
>JBKPNF010000270.1:0-1768 GCA_046732455.1 Thermoproteota archaeon
CTGAAAGTATTGCCGCCTCTCATTCTGATCATGCCATGTTCATAGACTCCCTCTACTAGCTTTGTTGGTCGCCAGTTGCTTTCTACAAGCTCGCATGCAAGCCAGTCGGCTATCTCACTGGAATTGGCTACTGTAGCAGAAAGTGTCACTATCTGCGATTGAGGATAGTGCTTGCGGATTTTCGTAAGCATCATCTCAAGTGTTGCCCCTCTTTCCCTATCGCCTATCAGGTGCACTTCATCAGATACAAAGAGTCCTATGTCATCTAGCCACTCTGCATTATGGCGGAAAAGCGTATCCATCTTTTCATTTGTAAGAACAATGACGTCTGCCGCAGCCAGTTCTTTTCCCGATGAGTCATAGTCGCCAGTTGCGGCCATCACCTTGACCTTTCTGCCAAAATCAAGATTCTCGAGGACCTTTATGTCGTCATACTTTTCGCTCGCCAGGGCGCGAAGAGGTGTAAGATATACTGCTTTTCTATTCTTTTCAAGCGCCTTGTGAATGGCCATCATTGCGATAAGTGTCTTGCCGCTGGCAGTTGGAGTAGTCATGAGCAAACTCTTTCCTTCCAATATGCCCCGCTTCAGTGCCATCTCCTGAGGCGGATAGAGAGTAGAATAGCCAAGATGCGAAAGAAGTGTTTTGATTGAACTGTCGGTTAAAGCCACTGGCATTTTAGAACTATAATCAAGCCGGCTATTTTAAAAATGCATTTATGCCTTAGCCCAAAATCCAGGCCGTCTTTCAAATATCTGGCCTTCCCGATTAAATTTTTGGATGTATTTTCTTGCTTCTTCGTCAGAGAACTTACCGGTCTTCACCAGCTCGTCTACAAGCGCCTTATCTTCCACATCATTGTTCTCAGCGCCGGTAAGTCCTCTGAACAGTTCCATAAAGGTTTTTTCCTTTGAAACTACGCTTTGAGGCTTCCCATACAGCACACCGAGGTCTGTCTTTCCTGTGTTGACGTCGACACCAGCAGTCCTCATCATCTGGTCTACAAGGTAGATCGCACGCCGGGCATCCTCTGCGTCCACCATATCCTTCAATAGCAACCGCGCGCGAGCAGAGGCAAGCCTGATCAGGCCTTCAAGCTGCCTTGGAGTCACGGTTATCATCCCTTCTGACTCGATCCTTCTCATGTCCATATAATAACTGCGAACAATTTCAATTGCTTCGGGCGTGAGTGCTGGCTCGATCTGCTTTGCATATGATAGATACTTGCTGAAAAGGTCAATTTCAATCGCAGGCCTAGCCGCTTTTTCCGTGTCGCGGTGTATTTCTAAGATGTGGCTTGCGACAAGACTGTCCTTTTCCTTGTCTGGACTATCTCTGACTATGAATATCAGATCAAATCTTGTGAGTAGTGGCACTGGCAGGTTGACATTTTCTGTTATGTTCTTGTATGGGTCATATTTGCCATATATTGGATTTGCTGCAGACAGGATCGACGTTCTCGCATTCAGGGTAGCTACAATGCCCCCCTTTGCCACCGAGCAAGTCTGCTGTTCCATCACCTCGTGAAGGGCGGAGCGGTCCTCCGGCTTTATCTTGTCAAATTCGTCAATGCATACGATTCCTTGATCACCCAATACGACGGCACCTGCTTCTAGCATCATGATCCCCGACTTGTCACGAATAACTGCAGCTGTCAGGCCAGCAGCGGTAGAACCCCTACCGGATGTGTACAGCCCTCTTGGAGCAATCTTGGCAGTGAATTTTAACATCTCGGATTTGGCCGTACCAGGGTCACCTACTAAAAGCA
>JBKPNF010000271.1:0-5328 GCA_046732455.1 Thermoproteota archaeon
GTGTAGAGGAGTCCCTTCCGCCGGCATACCCGATCTTGTCAAACTTTACAGTGACCTTTAACGAGCCAGGAGCATATCCATTCTTATGCGCATTTCATCCAGGAATGACCGGAGTTGTAAACGTGGTGGAAGCAAATGCAACACAAAGCCAGAGTGGAACAGAAACATCCCCCGCGTAACACTATAGTAGAGGTTATGTGAGAGCATTCAGATACCGCAGAGCTGTCCACTTCCTTTTTTTGTTTTGTTTTACCATTTCAAGACCTGTTTGATGTGAAGTTATTCAAAATGTCCCCCTGGGAATCGAGAAGCGATAGACATATGCAATAAATGATAATAATAATAATAATAATATAATGTAGTTGAGAAAAAAGAAATTAGGTAGCCTGTTTCTAATTGGCTGCTGCCCCAGTAGGTATCATCATATTCACCCACCCGCACGATGGGTTAACAGACTTGAATGCATATAGTTCTTCTCCTGGTCCTCGGCGGCAGAAAAGCCTTTTTTAATGATTTCCCTTAAATCTTCGTTGTCAAGCAATGTCTCGATAAGCTTCTGCTGCTCTTCTTTTGGAAGTTCATTTGAAATCTCGACCGAGTCAATCGCCTTGAGCTTCCAATAGTTGCTGAGAGCAGTCTCCAGCGTGACCTTGGATTCATAAACAATCCTCCCAAATGTGGTGAGAATATACTTGCCATTCTTCCGCCTTACGAGGCCCGCTCTTGTCATCCTAGAAAGCCTTGAATAGTACTGTTTGCGGGTAAGCTTAGTCTTATTCTTGAGGTTCTTACTATCAATCGTTTCTAGGGCTACAGTTGTAAATAATTCTAATGACTTGTCGTCGGCAATAGTCCTAAGAATTGATGCTGTTGATTGAGATCTAACCAAATGTCGGCACTCATCTTCAAAGACGTAAAAACTGCCTATTATAGCTTGTTTATCTGTTGAGCGCAGATATGGAGATAAAGTTGCCTTTTTAGGAGACTTTTTCTGTTTGGGACATGCAGGTGTACATTACCTTTCTATTGGTGGTGCACCTGATCATAGGGGCAAGAACGATCCGACTACAATTGCTAATTGTAAGAACATGTAAAGAGGGAACCATTTTTTATGTTGTTCGCGCATTAATTTCATATCCTCAGACACTTTCTGTATTTTGGTCATTCTAAGTAGTGCAAGCGATGCCACAATAGTCACTGCAATAGGAGTGATCATGCTTTTGGCGTCAAGCTCAACATATGTCCCATAAAGCATCCACGATATTGCTGGCATGCTCCCTAGGAGGATAATCAACATCTTGGTCGTATTTTCGCCGCCAAGGACAATTGGAATTGTGCGTCTGCCTGCTGCTCTGTCTCCTTTAACATCTCCCAAATCGTTAACTATTGAGCCGACAAATATCATGATGCCAGACACTGCCATCATGTGAATTGGCATAACAGGATTATTGATTGCAAGATTTATACCATAGCTCGCACTGATGCCAAGCATTATACACAGCATATAAAATACTGCAATAGAGATATTCTTGAGCAAGAACCGATTCATAAAAGCAATTTTTTTGGGCATGGAGTATAGTATGCCAATAAGTATCATAGGCATTACAATTATTGTGCTAGCTAGTGTAACTGTCAACATCAACATTGCCACAGCTGCTCCATTTGTTAGTATTATGAAACTCCATGCTTGCTTTTTTGAAACTACGCCAGAAGGTATGGGCCTGTTCTTCGAATTGGCTTTGTCAAGATCCGCATCAACAAGGTCATTCAAAATAAACATGCCTACTGTAATCATTAGTGTGATGAAAGGCAGCGGAATAGTTCTTTGGATTAGTAGCTGGATTTCAGTCTCGGAACCTATTACACTTAAAATGCCAGGGATGCAAAAAAATAGACCAGCTGCAGTTGCAACAGAATAAAGTAATCCATGCTTCTTGCGAGAGTTAAAGAGTATTTGCTGCGAGCGGAAAAAAGAAGCCCGAGCTCCTGCCTTGGTATTTTGCTGTATGTCGTGGCATTGTCTATTTAGGATGGTTGCCATGCACCGGCGTGTGTAGCCGGGTTTTTTTAAACTAGAGTTTCCATTTTTGGGGAATTATTTCGAGTAATAGTTGGCAGCAATGGCAAATAACCCACTTTTTTCCCCCTTCAATTCTCCCCCGGAGGGCCTTTGAAGCAGTTTTGCTCGAGTTAAGGTACACCAATAAACCAATATTCCTGTTTTTGGTTCCATTTTTCATAAAATTATGCTCAAGAAGGCGTTATTTTGTCCCGCTAGTGGAGAAAAAATCATGTTTCCAATTAAGGGATTAGCGAACAGTTAAATACCGTATGTGGCTACTTTATTCAACTTGACAGAGCAGGCAACGCGTGTAGAGCAGGTTTTTGCACCTCTAGCAGATAGACATTCGCTAAGCATATTAAAGATGGCCTATCTTGGCTTCAAAGGTTCTTCGAAGAACTATAGAGGTAATATTAGCAAGAAACAATTCTACGTCCGGCTCAAACGCTTGCGCGACCTGGGTTTTATAGAAAAACGCAACTCTATGTATAGAACGACAACCTTTGGGTCGCTTATCTATAACGGGCAGATCAAGACTCTTGAGGATATTCTAGCTAATTATTGGAACCTTAAGGCAGTAGACGTATTGAAGTCGAGACATGATTTTCCATTGCAACAGAAGGAAAAAGTAATTGAGGAAATAATACAAAACTCTGGGTTGAATGGTATTGTAAATGGGACACACCTTTCAGGATTTTCAGTTATCAAGGATTACAATAAGCTAGTTGTTGAGGTAACAAGGCTAATGGATAGTGCAGAGAAAGAAGTGTATATGGCATCCCGCTATCATGATCCTCATTTCTCGAAACTGATGTTCCATAAAATAGCTAATGAAGGTCTCATGATGCATCTTCTGGATGGCTTGCCAGACCAGATAAGCGTCGCAAGTAGGCTTAACGCAATATTGAGAGTCCCGCCAAACAGGGAAACCTTTGAAATGGTGAACAAGATAATGAAATCCCAGCGATTTGAGCTTAGGAAAGCAAAAAAATTGTCTGCAAGTTTCATGGTAGTGGATGGTACCACAGTCTGCTATGAGACTACGAACTATCTTAATCCAGAACAATTCACACTCGCAATTACGCATCATGATGATCCACATCTGGCCAGGCGCTTCATTTCATATTATCATACACTGGCAACTGAAGCTGATGTTCCCCAGCTTTATCAAAGCATTCAGACAAGATAAGAGAGAGAAAGAAGAGATATATAGCTCTTGTCAAGCTGTCTACCAACCATATATACATTGAAAGATGATTTTTATCTTCCATTACAACGAGGAGTGCCATTCGAGTGAGCTTTTACCAAACTGCAAGCGGCAGGATAAATGCCATCGAATTTAAATCCGGCAAGCCTGCTAGTGACACTCTGCTGTGTATACATGGATTTTTTAGCGATGCACGAATTTTTACATATGTTGGACGCAAACTATCCATTGACAGTTACAATGTCGTCAGCATCGATCTACCCGGGCACGGTATGTCGGATGGCAAAGCGGGCGATATAGATTTTGATTCCTGTATCAAATCTATCCATCAGATAGTTGAGCGACTGAAGAAGAGATCCTCGAGAGTATTCATAGTTGCTCACAGCGTGGGATGCATCTTTGCCCTGTGGTATGCGCATATGTTCAAGGCTTCGATTGATGGATTGATTCTGCTATCCCCCTCAATCAGAGTTCCCAATATGAAAAAGCGATTTGATGCTGAACCCAATGCTTTGGGTTTTCTGCTCCTGCTTTTTGCAAGGATGTTTATGCCCAATAAACTCGTTGACGTAACAAAGGCTTTCCCGACCCATATAAAGGCCGGCGGCGACGAAATTGTATGGATGATGAAAGATCCAGTAATAAACTTCAGGTATTCCTATCGATTTCTTGTAGATATACTTGCAATAAAAAATAGCAAGGTATCTGAACTCTCTGAAGTTGGCAACATCCCTGTTCTCATTTTACATGGAACAAAAGATAGAATGATGTATCTCCAAGTATCTGAAGAATTTTTCAAGTTACTGCACACCACCAGCAAAGAGATCAAGATATTTGACTGCGACCATTGGTTCTACGATGCAATCTTTTACGATCAATCTTTCTCAAGGCACAGCGAGGAATCAAGGATGCAAATCATCTCGTTGATAGGAGAATGGCTAAAGTCCCGTGCTATTATGCATATGGATAATAAATAAATAAACAAACAAACAAACAAACAAAGATTGTATTATTTTTTCATATTATTATTATTATTAATGAATCTCCTATCCTGGTCATTGAGGAGAAGACAACTTGTCCTAATTCTCTATTTTCTTCCGAGAGCGCTAAAAAATCTGGAGTATGTAACAAAACTTTGTTGATCTTTTGCAAGCGCCCTTAACCCTTCATACATCTTGATGTATTCCTGCTCGCTTTGCAAGTCGTGTTCTAAAATTTGGGGCTTAATGCTTTCTGCCAGCTGCCATCCAAGAGAGCTATATGGCTCATGGCCCATTAAAATGCAAGGTGAGTAGCATTCCACATTTGCACTAAAGGATTCATCGATCAGTAGTTTGTATAGCTTTCTGCCTACCAATGGGTCGCCTCCTCCCTTCATTATGAGAGCAACATATACTTTTCTGAGCGTCTCGACAACTTTACTCTCAGGATAACACATCCATGAGCCCGGCGCATGATCCAGATCCTGGATCATTACTGTGCCACCGTTCTTTGTCATCCGCTTCATAGAGCGCACAGCTTCTCTTCCGTCGGCTAGGTGGTGAAACATGAACCTAGAATAGACGATATCAAATCTTTCCTTGCTATCTAGCCGGCTTTTGCAGATATCGTCATGGATAAATTCGACATTTTGTCTCGAGGTAATGGTGCGGTTGCAGTATTGCAAATATCTATTATCGATGTCCACACCGACTACGCGTCCAGTCTCGCCTACGATCTTAGCCATCAGCCTAGTTACAGAGCCCGAACCGCATCCAATATCGATGCAGCTCATGCCCTTTTTCAGACCTGCATTCAAAAGCGTCTGTTTCGTTATAGGCTCAAATAAAGTCGACTGCATTTCGAGCCTTGCTATTTCGCTGTCACGGTTACCTAAAATATATCCTTCCGACACAAATTCTTACCTCCTTGATCTCATTTCTCAAAAAGCTTTGGCATTGCATACGTGGAGTCAATTATTTTTGCATCCTTTTAACTATTTCTGTCTGATATCGTGTCGAAAAAAATTGCTAGTCTTTAAGGCAAGATATGTTCCTTCATACAACACAGAAAATAATAT
>JBKPNF010000272.1:0-8537 GCA_046732455.1 Thermoproteota archaeon
CTTGGCCCAAGAGGAATGGACAAGATGCTTGTAAACAACCTTGGCGATGTAACAATAACCAACGACGGTGCTACAATTCTCAAAGAGATAGATGTTCAGCATCCGGCAGCCAAGATGATGGTAGAGATTAGCAAGGCGACAGACAATGAGGTGGGAGATGGCACAACTTCCACAGTTGTTCTTGCAGGGTCTCTCTTGTCTAAGGCTGAAGAACTGATAGCAAAAGACGTCCATCCTACAGTCATAGTCGACGGTTACAGAATGGCTTCTGAAAAAGCTATTGAAATACTAAAGAACGCATCAACAAAAGTTGACCCAACAGACAGGCAAATACTTGGCAAAATAGCTCGTACAAGCATGGCTTCTAAGCTTGTCTCTGTCAACGCAGAGCCCTTGTCCAAGATAGTGGTAGATGCAGTAATAGCAGTATCAGAAAAAGCTAGTAATAATAATCTCAAAGTAGACGTGGATAACATAAAGGTCGAAAAGAAGGCTGGAGGGTCTGTAGAGGATACCAAGCTTATTCAGGGCATTGTGCTTGATAAGGAAGTTGTACACGGAGCTATGCCAAAGCGTATTGATGACGCCAAGATAGCCCTACTTAATGCGGCATTAGAAATCGAAAAGACTGAAATGAGCGCAGAGATTCGCATCTCCGATCCACAGCAGATGCAAATGTTCTTGGAAGAGGAGAACCGCATGCTCAAATCTATGGCAGATAAAATATCCGCTTCAGGCGCAAATGTGCTTCTATGTCAGAAGGGGATTGACGACTTGGCGCAACATTATCTTGCAAAAGAGGGAATACTGGCTGTCAGAAGAGTAAAAGAAAGCGACATGAATAATCTTGCAAAGGCGACGGATGGTAGGGTGCTATCGAACATAGACGAGCTTTCCGCAGACGACCTGGGTTATGCCAAACTTGTAGAAGAGCGCAAAGTAGAGACTGACAAATGGGTTTTTGTTGAAGGATGTAAGAATCCCAAGGCTGTCTCCATCTTGGTACGGGGAGGATCTCAGAGGGTTGTTGACGAGGCGGAGAGGTCAGTCCATGATGCAGTAATGGCGGTCAAAGATGTCGTAGAATACCCATACATTACTGTTGGTGCCGGAGCTCCTGAAGTTTACATATCTCAAAAGATCAGAGAATGGTCATCTTCCCTTACAGGAAGATCTCAGCTAGCAGTGGAAAGATTCGCTGATAGTGTGGAAGAAATTGCAATAGCTCTTGCAGAAAACGCAGGAATGGACCCTCTGGACACTCAAGCACAACTCCGAGCTAAGGCAGCATTAGCCAAGCCAAAATATGGCGTAGATGTAATTAACGGCAAGGTCACAGATATGGCTGCAAAAGACATTTACGAACCGCTAAAAGTCAAGGAACAGGTAATTAGCGCTGCTACAGAGGTATCATCTATGATCTTGAGGATCGACGACGTCATTGCCGCAAGCAAGTCAGCTGGCGGTGGAGGGCCACCAGGACCACCCGGAGGCGGAATGGGCGGAATGGGCGGAATGGATATGTAAATTAAAGAAAACACATTCTGCATTTCTTTTTTTCTTTTTTTGGATACGTATGTATATACTTGAAACAATATTATTCCCATACGATAAATTATACTTGTGTGATAGGGGATAGAACTCAAAAATTCGTTGAGATATGCGAGTGTTGTATTGAAGGATGTAGCTCACTTGGCTAAGGATTGTGACTTCCGTCGAAGGAGTGATTTCAATATGCACTTTATTTCAGCCTACATGCTTCAAGGCAAAAATATGCTCATCTAAGGGATTCATTATCTATTTTTTGATTGCTATAGAGCATGTGTTAGAATCAAAGTTTCTTTGTTTCGTTAAAAGGGTCTAGATAAAATCACAATTCTGATGATGGAAAAAATAGATCAGTAAGAGGAAAGCCAAGAATCCACTTGGGACTGCTGAATTGTATTTAGAACCTATTGTGAAAAGACACAAGATATTTAACATCTGCAATAGAGCGATCTTCCTAGCAGAGGCACATCGTGCGGCAAAGTGCAAGATTATATGCCGTATTGTGTTTATGATATTGAAAAGATATATGGCCGTAGAAAATGTGACTGCTCAGACATGGCAGCAAAAGGTTGTCAATTCAGAAAAGCCCGTGGTAGTCAATTTCAGTGCAGTTCGCTGCGGCTTTTGCAGGGCATTGGAACCACTATATAGCAGGCTCTCTGAACAATATTCAGGCAGACTTGGCTTTCTAAAATTGATGGTAGACGATCCACAAAACAAGGAAGTGCTACTTCATGCATCAGTTGAAGGAACGCCTACTTTAAAGTTCTATTGTAGAACAAGAGAAGTTGGCGAGCATATTGGATATTCTATTGAGCCTGTGCTAAAGCAAAAAATTGACGGCATGTTGACAGACATGGACTCATGTCTTAACAACAGCACACCACTTGGGAAGGTAGGATAGGGAAAACAGTAGAATGACAGCAGAGCTGTAGCTCATAGGGCTACGCTAAAGCAAAAAGACAGAGTGCGTGTCTAATTCTTAAGACAACAACCCCATTTTAGGGTGACATTGAACTCGCCTTAGAGGTATTAATAGAGGTCTGCGGAATAATGTAAGACTACTTTATGGTATTAATGCGATAAGAGAGCAAAGACCGTGGAAAGCTCCAATGTCACTTACCCCATTGACTTAATATGCTGTTCTTACAAAGAAGAAAAAGAATTGCTACTCTCTTGTAGCAAGATATAATATGTTCTCAAAGATCCATTCATGTCTGAAGCTTCATTTAAGAGGACAGCAGAAGACAAAATAATGCACATATAATTCAGAAAAAGATTATAAAAAGATATAATGCATTGAACGCCTTTTAATAATCCGTAACAGATGAGCTCCGTTGAAGACTATATGAATACCAGAATGGTTACGCGTGATTCCAAAGCTAGCGTCTTGGAGCTTGCAAAAGTCATGGTCGACTGGAGCGTTAGTTCTGTTGCCATAACAGATAAAGAAGAAGAGAATAATAAGAAAGTTGTTGGAATCTTGACAGAACGCGATATTCTCAAGAGTATCGCAAAAGGAGCGCCGCCTGAGGGTATTACTGCCGGCTCTCTAATGTCTTTTCCTATCCTTTCTATAAGAAAGGATCAGCCAATTGAAGAGGCAGCTCTTCTAATGATACGAAAGAAGGTGAGACATCTTCTGGTGGAGGATCCTGCTGCCCGCAATGAAGTAGTAGGAATGATTACTACGACGGATTTGGCCAAATACCTTCAAAAAAGAATGAAACAGAGTGCTGATGGTGGAGAGGAAGAACAAGAACGACAACAACAATTATCACCATCGTCATCTTCTTCGTCTGAGCAGCTGTTACTATCAGAAGCATGGGAATTATACTTTTAGCTTTGACTGCAAGAGACATGGAAATAGTAATGAAGTAATGATCTTACCACCTAAAAATACGTACGCCATAGCCTTTCTTTGTATGAAGGAATGTGTTTTTACCGATAGAACCTATAGTTTCCTTATTATTCTTTCAGTTGTTGAAGAGACTCATCAAAAGACTGGCGATTTTCCAAAGTAGTTTAATGCTACTCAAATCAATCTTATGGATATATTATTTCGTTCTTGTTCGCTCCCTCTAATTCTCTACCATCGTCGCTTGTCAAAATCCAGCAAAAATTCATTAATGAGGATCACATATTCTCTCATCAACCCGATCTGAGATTTGCATCAGGATTAGAATTAATTCTTATTCTTTTTATTCTTCTTCTTCTATCTAGCTAGGTCTCAGAGAGACTTTGTCAATTTGCCTCAGACATGGTCATACCTGTGTGTGGATTTTGGGCGCAGTTTGCTGCTGCGCAATATATGGATCCCCTTATTGGCTTGGAGTATAATCATGGTTTACCTTGTAAATGAATACTCCAAACAAGATGCCTTCTTGGTTCTTGAAGCTTGGAGAGGAATAGACAAGTTGTAGTGGCTGATTAGTTCCTCCATCTGCTGGATACTTTACATTTTGTGCATAGAGCCCTACGTATCCTGGCTGCCATGTCTGCTGTATTTGTGATGGGCCCTCCGCACCAAACCTTGCATAATACAGAGGCTCGAACGGGAAGAGCTTGCCAATGAGCGTGTTATTCCAGAATTCTGGTTTGGGTGTAAATCCATCCTGCTCAATATAATTTGTCTCATCAAAGCCTCCAATCCTCATGAACCACTGCTTTTTGCTTTCGTCTCCGCCTTGGCCTAATGTATAAATTGCAATTCTACCATTGTTCCCACTGGCATCTGTTCCGGTAGCATTTTGTTGTCCATAGAATCGGACTTGTCCAACTACATATACCAAGATATAGTCAGCTTTCAAGTCTTGAGCTATTTTTATTCCTGATTTTTCGTCAGAAATGAACATCTTTCCTATTGTTTGAATGCGCGTAGTATTGAGGGTTGCGTTGTCTGCGAGGCTGGTCCTGTTTCCAAGAGTAGTTACCCAGTAGCCATAGTCCCACCACGATGCAATCACGGCACCCGGCTCAGTGTTCTTTGAAAGCCAGTCCATCGCGTCTGTCCAGTCCTGACTCTGAACCCTATAGCCCGTTCCGCCGTTTGCGATCGCGGCAGGGACATCTGCAGAGCTGACCCAGTTAGCGTTAGAAGGGTAGAACATTGGAACTGAAAGCATCATTACCATGACGACAACATAACTTATCTTCACTATCTGTCCGGAGCTAGAATGGGACCTCCTCGCAAACTCAATCTTTCTCCTTTCTTCTCTTGTGGCAGCAGTTAGCCTTTGTCCTGGTGTTGCAGGAGTCCCTGCCGCTTCCCGATAAGCCATGATACTGCGTGTGACTTCATATAATCCGAGTCCTGCAAGCACTATTATGCCAATGGATGCAAAGACCAACAACCTAGCGAAAGTAGCGCTCACATACACTCCCGTGATGCCGATCAGTAGTGCAAATATCGCTGTATCGTTCCTGCGCCGGAATGCTAGCCACCCACCAAGCCCTGCAAACATCAAGAGAACTGAAAAGTCAGTGAAGTAGTCAGCAACGGTAGGTGTAAAGTGCTCTGCAACTGATTCGACTAGGGGATCTACAGAACCTATGAACGGGTTGACGGCATTGAGATATCTAAAACTAGGAGACACGTAGGGGCCAGCCAGAACAAAGCCTATGCCTACTGCAACAAACGCAATAAGCATAAGGCCTACATTTCTAGTCTGCACCATTGGTTTGCTGACCTTCTTTACAAAGAAGGCTATTACTAAAAAGATGGTACCGGCCATCAATGCTAAGCCGGGCAAGCCCAGCACAAACGATATTCCAGGTCGTGGAAAGGCTGCCGCTGTTATTAATGTAAATACGGTAAATGCAATTGCCACGTACATGGGTATGGTTAAATCCTTTCTAAAGAAGGGAAGTGCAATAAAGAAGAGCGATATCGGAATGCTAAAGTATTGAATTCCTCCCCAAGCGCCGTTAGCAAGGCCAAGTATCAATCCTCCTGCTATTGCCTTTGCGATAGCATACTTGATCTCCTTGTGTTTGATTGCAGATATGAATAAGTACATAGCCAATATTCCAAAGAAGAGGCCTAATGGCTCTGACTTGAACCATCCAAGGTTGCCTCTCTGAATGATGGCGGGGCTAAATGCCATGAACAGCGCAGAGAACATTCCAGCAGAGGTTCCTCCAAGCACCCTTACGAGAGCAAATACTGCAATTACTGTCAGCGCGCCCATAACTGCAGGAAATGCAATGGTAAAGTCTAGAAGCGACATTCCTCGTCCAAAGGCTTGATAGAGATAGGCTGCTGTTATGTGTAGTACGGCTTGTGATGTTCCAGGGACATTCCTGCCTTCGGGATACCATGACATTGTGTCATGCCATTGCCAGTACGCGTCGAGACCATTGTCGACAATGAACTTTGTTGCGCGATAGTCGAAATACGGATCAAATTCGTTAAGAAAGTAGCCATACTTTGATGGATAAAACCTCATGATGAGAGCAGAACTAAAGGCTAGGGCTAGAACAGCTATTACCAATAGGTGCCTAGTCTGAAACTCAACGGAACCGGCCCGGAACAACGGTCTGGTGCCTTCTAACATTTGAACTTTGGGTATATCTTGCCCTTTTTTAAGGTACCGCCAAATATCATGCCCCCCTCCTTTGATTCTAACAATAGAAATATCAAGGGGGCCATGGAAGTTATGTACCAACTACATCTAACGTTATGCAGGAATAAAATATTTGCAGAATGCCCGGATGTTGGGATATTTACAAACATTACTTCTAGGATTGAACATAAAACAGACAATGTATATGTGTGTCTCTCTCTGTGTGCTTTTTTTGCAGCAATCATGACAGGGCTTACAACACCTGCAAGAAAACTGGCATCTACTAATTAATTATGGAGAATGAAAGTGTAGCAACTGTTCAGCCCTGCTAAGGTTTTTTGCCCAGCGCAATCCAATGCACGTACACCTATCAAAATCGGCCCTTGCCCTACCTGGTATAATTTGTATCCAAATAATTGATAAATTCTTATTATGCAAATACCATCACAATGATAGAACCAAATATTCAATTGCTGATGACAGCAGATTCGATCAGCGTAAATGCTTCGATGTTTGAAGGCGTGCTTACACGTAAAACGTTTGAGGGTCCTGACTGCTATTTGAAGCTCATTGATTTTCTAAAACAGTCCTCTTTTGCTAACCAAGTCATCCACGCAGTAATTGTTGTCAGCTAATATGGAATTTATTATAGTTATATAATAATTGTAATAATATGAGGACAATATTTATTACTTCTGGCTGAGTAATAGATACAGTCCGTGACATGAATGCATTTGACAAACACCGCAAAAGTGTTACGGCTTGGTGCGAGGACTGCGATCGTGTTTTTGATACACAATGGGATGCGAGCAAGCACCAAGAGGAAAAAAGCCATAGAGTAAAAGTTACAGAGTTTTGGATAACCGGCAGTAAATAGCTTTAGGTAATCAGCAGCATTATGATGATGATGATTATTATTATTATTACCCTTTCCTAATTCCGCTGAAGGGAGCATCCAAGATAATCCTTCTGACAATCTTAATAACTTCATAAATCGCAGATCTCACATCGCTTGCGGTATTTGCAAGCATCCTTATCCCTACACCTGAATTACTTGGCAGAATTGTGGCTCCAGCATATACGTTTGATATCGCCTTAAGGGCGGTATTTACGCTGCTGTTAATCTCCTGGGGCTTGGTTTTCGTGATAATATACATATTTCCTACAACATCATGATTTGATAGAACTCCAAACATCTTCATATCACGCTTTTTGGGTTCCAGCATTGCAACATCTGTGAACTTTAGACCACCGTCTCGGTCCTTTGCAATAACTTTCATATAGCATATATCATAATCAAAATGTTCTCCGCTTGCAACCCTGCCAGGTGTTATGATCTCTGAGTAGAGCAATGTTGCGTTATCATGGACACGTAGATTGGCTTCTTGGTAGAATCGGGAGTCGCGGTAGGGGATTACCTGGTCTGGAATGTACTCAAAATAGCAGTCTTCGCCAACATCTATGTTGATTACCTGCGTGGCATAGTTCCCGTCCATTCTGTATATTCTCGTCGCCCCTTGTGTTGTGATGTGGGCAAACGCATGGTTTCGAAGTGCGATGTCCATCCTGTACCTATCACCTTGCAATATCCCTCCAGAGGGCGACATGATATTCATATACGCCATGTTTGGCAGCGCCTCTTCAAGGTAAAGGGCACGCTGGGTAAAAAGCGGAACTCGAGAGTATTGGTCTTTTACAGAAGTCTTGCCGTTACTCTTGTCCTGCTCAAGCCTCAGAACAAGCGCTCCAAGCTTGCCTGCCTTACCCACCTCGAGCTGGGGCAAGGGGGAGTCGTATGCAAGTACTTCTGGTGGAACAGCCTTTGGGGTGTGGTGCTCTAGCTCAGTTCCTTCCATGCCTTTTTTCAGTTCTTAGCAAGAGTTTTTGGCGCAGCTTCAAACAATATATCCCTTATGATATGTTCTGTCGCTTGCTCTATGCCTTGGCCTGTCTTGCAGTTTACAAGAACGTGTGGCTTATCTCCTCTGACCTCTTTTGCATCTCTTTCCATAATTGCAAGGTCGGCTCCAACATGAGGGGCCAGATCAATCTTGTTTATGACCAAAAGATCACAGGTCTCTATTCCCAAACCCCTTTTTCGCGGGTACTTATCTCCTCCAGATACATCTATTATGTAAATAAAGTAGTCCGCTAGTGCCGGACTAAAGGTAGTCGTGATGTTATCACCCCCGCTTTCAATTATTATCAAATCAAGGTAGTTGTATTTTGATTCCATTTCTTCAATGACAGATATATTCATCGACGGGTCTTCACGCACAGCAGTATGAGGGCAGCCGCCTGTTGCTAGACCTATCACTAGGTCTT
Source organism: Thermoproteota archaeon (assembly GCA_046732455.1). Lineage (GTDB taxonomy): Archaea > Thermoproteota > Nitrososphaeria > Nitrososphaerales > Nitrososphaeraceae > Nitrososphaera. The sequence continues at coordinate 8,439 of JBKPNF010000272.1, forward strand.
CTGAAAGAATACCCTGTTCCTTCGCCAAATTGCGACGCATCCTATCGGCGTCTTCTCTTGAAACGACATCATTTGAGATAATTCCCACTTTGTAGCCTT
>JBKPNF010000273.1:0-2891 GCA_046732455.1 Thermoproteota archaeon
AGAGGATAGCGTACATTGATATTGACGCCCACCATGGAGACGGAGTCTTTTACGAATTTGAAGATGATCCGCTCCTGTTCTTTGCAGACATTCACGAAGATGGTCGCTACCTCTATCCAGGTACAGGATCAGCAAGTGAAATAGGCAAAGGCGCAGCTGCAAGCACCAAGCTTAACATACCGCTTGAGCCTGGTGCCGGTGACGACGAATTCATACAAGGTTTTGATAAGATAGAGTACTTTATCGAGAGTGTAAAGCCGGAACTGATAATACTGCAATGCGGCGCAGATGGGCTTGCAGGTGACCCAATAACACATTTGCAATATACCTCAAAAACACACAGGTTTGCTGCAGACTCTATTCATAGATTAGCCCACAAGCACTGCGACGGCAGGATAATTGCACTTGGCGGGGGAGGCTATAACGAAGCAAACATCGGCGCTGCTTGGACTGAAGTCGTGAGATCATTGGCTAATGACACCAATTTTAGACAATAGTAAAATGATCTTTTCAAACTAGATTTTAAAAATCAAGACTAAGAAAGAGACTAGTAGCATGATAATAATAAAAAAAGTCATACATTAGCCATCCGATCGACGCCTTTACAGAATTGGACATGTTGTGCAGTTAACTATAATTCAAGACAATTGCCAAGATATATTCTCAAGCAAGTGAAATGAATAAGGGGTATGGTGCATTTTCTCTTTGTGTGTCTTCTTATTTTCTTCTTGCAGGAATGGATTCGTCTAAACTTGGCGGGGCGATTTCTCCGATCTGACCATATAGTTTGAGAAATTTGTCCCCTTTTTCAGTTGTCCTGAAAATCTGCTCGGAGGAGTTATAGTCAAGTAGACCATTAATGGTGAGAACATTAAGATATTCCTTTAGTTGGGCATACGACAGAAATGCTCTGTACATTATCTTAGTCTTTGTTGCCCCACCGCTTGCGGCTTCAAGAATCTGTGATATAATGTCTGTTCTGCTTCTGTATCGCATCCTATTTGTTAGGATGTAGCAGCCTATTAAAGATTAAAAAGGTTGCTTATGATAAATGTGATAAAACTATATCAGCTTGTCACCTTGTTTCTTCATGAGCAGCTGTTTCCAGGAGTAAGGGTTGGTGCTGCCAATCTAACAAGCTTTAGTAGCAGTAACCTTTTTTTAAGGGCCATCTCAAGTTTCTAGAGAAGCGAAAGATATGTATCGAGATTCTGAAGATGGGCTATGCCTCTCTCTCTTGGCTGCAGTTCGATCGCTTTGAAATACAAGTTTGCTTTGGTATTTCACTTTATCAAATTTTTCTAGCTTGCCCAGTCTTATGCCTCCATCGCACAGTTTAGCTGCGAATATGTTAAAAGTAATTGGGCTAATAGTTGTTGGAATATTTTTGATGACTTTTGGCACCTACTTTCTTAGCATAGCAAACCTGCCTGTCTTGCATCTGCCAGATGTCAACTGGGCACTTGTAGGATTTGTTACAATTATTGGCAGCATTGTAACATTTGGTTCGGCATTTGCTGTTAGCAGGCTTGCCTAAGGGATATAAGATACTCCTGAAATGAAGATGCTAGCGCTGCGACGGCTTTTGGATATCATTAATATGATGTAATTTTCTGCTACAGTAAGAATGAGTTGCAAAACTCTACGCGTATGTCAATATTGTGCAGAAAAGTCGTGATTATTATTCTTTCTTGCTGGTTGCCATGGTCAAAATTGCATATATTCCATATGCATGACTAGATAGCCAAGTGAGTGGTTCTTACTTGATGCAACCATTTGGTTTTGCCTCTTCTTGGGAAGGCGCGTACCAGAGATAGTTCTGACAAACAGCAAAGCCTACGGACTTTTAGATGCAATGCTATTGATTTCAATTATTGGTGAACAAATCATTTTTTATCTGTCGCCAGTTATCCAAATCACCATAATGTTTGAGGAAGATAGGATATGATATGTAACGGGATGATATGTAACGGGTAGACTATAAGGTGACAACTTTTACAGACTAGACAGATGCTTTTATTTTCTTAGTATTGTGCACTACTCCGAGCCAGAGATCATGAAGAGTATGGTACATTTACGATGTTAGAATCGATAACTTAAAAGAGCCAATTTGGTCAATCAATTTGAAATGAGTGCTAAAAAGGCCTATGATGATGTTTTGAGGCTGATGCGCGAGCATCATGAATGGTTTAACACATCGATCCCGCTTATCGCAAGTGAGAATATCCCAAGCCCTGCAGTAAGAGAGGCTCTTATGTGTGACTTTGGCAACCGCTACGCAGAAGGATGGCCTGGTGAGCGTGTCTATGCCGGCTGCATCTACATAGACCAGGTAGAGCTGATATGCAACGACCTTGCGCGTAGGGTCTTTAGAGCTGAATTTGCCGACTGCAGGGCAACGTCGGGAGTCGTGGCGAACCTTGCCATCTATGCCGCCTTTTCAAACCCTGGCGACTGGATGATGGCTGCATCTATACCATCAGGGGGCCACATTTCGCATGGGAAGAAAGAACACTCAGGCACAGCGGGATTGGTACATGGCCTCAACATCGAGCATTATCCCTTTTCAAAGGAAGAGATGACCTTAGACGTCGATGCAACAAAGAAAAAGATAGAAGATATGGCACGCAACGGCAAGACCCCCAAGATAGGGATGTTTGGCGGTAGTTTGTTTTTGTTCCCGCACCCGGTTAAAGAATTGGCTGAGTTTATGCACGACTATGGTATGTACATCAACTACGACGGAGCACACGTTGCTGGGCTGATCGCAGGAGGTGAGTTCCAAGATCCACTGAAGGAGGGGGCTGACTCGATGACCATGAGCTCACATAAGACGCTTTGGGGACCCCAGGGCGGTTGTATAGTATCCTACGCAAGGCATGCAGAGCATA
>JBKPNF010000274.1:0-2550 GCA_046732455.1 Thermoproteota archaeon
GCATCCTATAATAGAAGCTTTTCTATAATATTGTGTGAACCTTATTAGAAAACTTGGTTGGGCACTTCCACTGTTCTTTCTTACTGTCTTCTAGCTGATCTTGGTCTTTATTATAGTCACGTTAATTGATTCTTCTTTATCGTCTTCGCTAGATGGCTTGACATTCTACTTGGATTTACCATATACAAACAGAATAGCATCATTTACCACAGTTACCTTGGTAATTAAATCCATCTTCATTGAATAGCTCTCTTTTTATGTTAATGTTTCTCGATGAGCAATAACAATAATGACCACTTTTAGTGTTGATTAAAATGTTTTCTAAACGTCTTATCTGTCTTCCTTGAGTGTGTTGATAGCCTTGAGGAATACTTGATCTGAACAATGATTCCTAACGGGTTATAATGTACCCAATTGTTTGTAATGGTCACATAATGAGTTTCGCTATGAGGATCCAAGGCATATTTTATGTTATTATAATATTCATTTCCATCAATTGTAATATTGTATGCTCGCTTTTATGTTCACGTTAACTACGAATATGTGTCGACCTGCACCAATGTCAATGGAGGTTCGGTGAGCCGCGTCCGGTGGGATGCGGCTGAAAATTCAGACGGATCCAAAACATAGTACGCGTGGGTACAAGTTAGGTCAACTTGATGGCGCCCTTTCTAGCAATTGAAATGAGAATTAAATGTGATACATGGCTCATTTTAAATATGAAGATCATCATAATAATGTCTCAGATAGCAATATGGAAGAATGGGATCAGGCATCAAATGACTTCGTATTACGTTGTAATAGTTGCTGGAGAACAAATGCAAGTACTAAGATTATACGTACATCCCGTGAAAAGTATTATTGTTTAGACTGCCTAGCGACATTTGATTTGTGCCATGGATAGACCAATTGTTGCGAAGTCATAGAGGCTAGAAATTGGTAAGTTTTGTTTAGTATTTGAAGGTGGTTGAACTTCTCTTGATCTAGAGAAGTGACATGAGCTATCGGTGTTCTAAATTGTCAATCTCTTTAGGTACTATTGGATATATTACAATCAAAGCTTGTTCAGTGGGATTAGGTTCCCGCATGTTAAGGGTTTAGCCGCTAGAACTTTAAAGGTTATGTGTCTGCCGATCCTGCATGTAGGATTATTTGTGAGCTGACACTGGTACATTTTGCGATCATCTAATTTATGAAAGAATCAATTGCCTTATCGGGTTTACAGCTGTACCATTTTCTTTCTTTGTTAACGCGTATGTGCCCAGCAATATACAGACTCGACATATGCCACTATTGATGCCTGTTAAATAATTACTTGTACAAACATTGAGCCCATTTTGAACGGTTTTTTATTTTAGCGGGCCCAAAGGGACTCGGCAAAAAAACTTCAAAATTGGGACTCAATGGTAGTACACGCGGGTGCAGAGGCAGCAGTCTGATATCAGTTCCTCGAAAGGATTCAGACTAATCTGCATCTGGTCAGCCATTAAGTTTTTACTATTAGCAGATTATAGAAGTAGTAAGAATGGAAAAGACTAGAATAAATTAAGAAAAAAGATAGAAGGATATTAGATAGTAATATAAAGCAATTCACTGATTAGTTCGTCAACATCCTGTATAATAATACACTACCAAATTTCTTATACACATATGAGAAGGGATGATTATCATTAGTAAAATTGCAAAACGATCATCAAAATCAAGTTACATCTGTAATTTGTAGGAGCATAAATCGGGGCCTGTGGTTAATGCCAAGAGCCTTGAAAATTTGGAAGGAATTACTAGGAGATCTGTAAAGGGGGGAGAAGAGCTTCTAACATGTGGAGAAAGAATAGAAGGCAGAGGAGGTTATTTTTACAGGCCAGCTATTCTTACCAAGGTTACCACTTCTATGGAAGTGGCACAAGAGGAAGTATTTGGTCCTCCCGCACCAGTGATCGTGTCTGATAAATGGAAGCGAAAGATTGCAAATGATTCAAAATTTGGTCTTGGTACAAGCAAGCATTTGGACTCATAAACTAAGAATGCAGAAGAATCTTCATCAATAGTCCAAGCGGAACGGTTACGGTAAATAATGTTGTAATATCGGACCCTCGTGTTCCATTTGGGGGCATAAAAAATAGTGGATTCGGCTGAGAATTATCAAGATACGGTATGACTGAAGTTGTGAATATCAAATCGGTCAGATTCTACGATCAATTGGTTCACGGTCCATATTTGGAGTAAGCAAAAGTTTCGTCTTTAGTTTGGTTAACCTACACAAATGTAAAATAGTCCTAACGATGACCTCTGGAAAATTCGAACGTCATGTTATTATTATCTATAGTTGCCGTTGAAGTTCCGCTCTGACAAATATGAGAGGAACCGTCTATCCGATGGCGATCGCATTTTGAATACAAAAAGTAGATCAGAAGCGAGCCACCATATCGTGTTACTTCGATTTAAGAGAAGCCATGTCGATGGAAAAGCGATACTTCACATCTGACCTTAACATTCTCTCGTAAGCTTCGTTCACCTTCTGAATAGGAATGACTTCAACATCGGCAGTGA
>JBKPNF010000275.1:0-3560 GCA_046732455.1 Thermoproteota archaeon
CAGGCAGGTATGCCAGCGGACAAAAAAGATGCCAGATATGTGAGATATTTATCAAGTGGGATGGACTTTGGTGCCCATGCTGTGGATATAGACTGAGGACTAAGCCTAGGAATTTAAAGTATAAGGCAAAACTGAGGGCAAGAACCAGCCGGACCAGGTTCGAAGAATCTCAGCCCCCTGTCTTAGCAGTAAGACGTAGGTAGTCAGCGTCTTAAGCTGCTGTTTGCGGCTCTAAAGAGCCGCTTTTGCATCTTTTCCACACTCTGCAAGTCACTAACCAAATCTAGTGCAAGTTGTACAAGCTTGGAGTACTGGCTGTAGAATATCTCCCTTCTATTTACAAGATTTTTTGCTGCAATTCTTCCTGCATAATAATAGCAGTCTACCAACATACGCCGGTTGAGTAGATGGCTTACCTTTGAGATGAAAAGCTCTATATCATAATCTCTTGACTTTAATTCTCTGATTGCCTTAATTGACCTAGATATCGCAGGTCGGGTGGCCCTCTCCGCCCCAATACATTCTAGCGCAACATCTACACCTTCTGCCATTCTGGAATCAATTTGCCTCACCTGTTCCAGAATATGGAGAGGCATAGGCCTGGTACCAGACAGAGCAAGTATTCCATCTATAAACTCGTAAGCTGCAACTTTGAGCCACATTGCAGCAACCATAGGATGCTTGGCAGTCCTCATTTTCTGCTGGCAAAAAAGGGAACTTATCATTAATTTCTTGCCTGAAGCAGCCAGCATTCTTCTGTTTTTTTCCGCAATGAAGTCTTTGGCAGCAGAAGACAGCATGAGCTTATTGTTATCTTTCAGTATGACCATGTCTGCCAGATCAATAATGTAATCTTTCATCGATCCTGTAAAATGCATCACCTCAACTGGCCGGTTGTCGACCTGCACCAGATGGTTCGCCAGGTTATCTTCCTGAGATAGTGTAAATACTGCCAGATCGTATTCGCAGCAATCAAGGGACATTTCCGATGTATGACAGCCGACAAGTGCTACTGGATACACGATTTCACTAGCGAATTGCTTGATGGCTACTGGGATTGGTTCAGGCAATAATGTCGGATGGCCGCTTCATGAATTTAACCTATTAGTTAGTATACATGAGATCAATTCTAATATCTGAGAAGAAGCTATATGTCAAACTTTATGAAGGACAGCATCAAGACGCATGCCGTCTCGGCTAACAAGAACAACACCAATGCAGATCTTGCAAGAAGGGTCAGATCAGGCGAATTTAAAATCGCGGTTTATGGCCTTGGACATGTAGGCTCTCCTCTTGCGTCGGCATGGCTGCGAGCTGGCGCTCATTTGATAGGCGTAGACAACTCATCTGAAGTACTTGAAGATGCAAGGAAGGGGAGAACACACATCCACGAGCCCGGAGTAAGCGAGGCCTTTTCAAAAGGCCTCAAGGATAAGAAATTTCATCTATACGGCGACCCCATCAAGGCTTCCCAAGACAGCCATTTCAAACTGATATGCGTACCAGTGCTGCTTACCGATTCCCTCTCTGCAGACCTTTCAGCAGTAAAGCAAGTGGCAACTGCCATTGGCAAAGGCCTGAAGAAAGGACACGTTGTTTCACTCAATCCAAGTGTCCCGCCTGGCACGTCTGAAGATATTGTCCTGCCTATCTTAGAGGAAGTGAGCGGATTGAAAGTCGAACAGGATTTTTATATGGTGTATAATCCAGAGCGAATCTATGAGGGCAGGGCTATTGAAGATATCGAGATGCGATATCCCGCAATCGTGGCAGGCGCCGGCGTCAAGAGCTTAGAAATTGGAGCCAAGCTCTATTCCTTGGTGGCCAAGAAGGGAGTGATGAAGATAGCTAACATGAGGACTGCAGAGGCTGAAAAGCTCCTGGAAGGAGTCTACCGCGACGTCAACATTGCGCTTGCAAACGAGATGGCTAAATTCTGCGAAAAAGTAGATGTTGACTTTTGGGTAGCCAGAGAAGCTGCCAACTCTCAGCCTTTCTGCCATATACACAAGCCTGGGGCCGGTGTAGGCGGCGCATGCATACCAGTTTATCCTCAATTCATACTTCACGCCGCAAGCATGAGTGGAATAGAGTGCAAGATCGTAAGCTTAGGAAGAACGGTTAACGATTCGATGCCTGCCTATTGCGTAGAGCAGGCAATGAAATTGATTAATGTGCCTGATGTTTCGAAATGTATCGTAGCATTACTTGGACTGGGGTTCAGGGGTGGTGTATCAGACACGCGCCTGTCCCCCACTTACAGGGTGATTGAAGAGCTAAAGAAGTTGAAAGTAAAAAAGATCCGGGTCCATGACCCATTCATAACAAGCGATCCTAATCTACCAGACGATGTCGTGCTAACATCGAACTTGTCCAAGGCGGCAAAGAATGCTGATCTTGTGATTTTGGTTTCAGACCATGCACAATATCGTAACATTACACAGGAAGAGCTCAACCATGCAGCGCTATATGATGGCCGTGGCATTCTTGACAGATCGCGTTTTGTTGCACTCAGATTTGCATCTATAGGTAGGCCTAGGTAGATTTAATACCGACTGAAAAAACATTTCACAATGGTTGGCTCACAATCGGGATCCTTTGCTGACAGTTGCATGGAAAAATGATTCTGTAGTGTTCATCGATCAGACAAAGCTTCCAAGCAAACTCGTTTATGTAAAATGCAAAGACTACAAGGAAGTGGCAGATGTAATCAGGAAACTTGTAGTAAGGGGCGCGCCAGCGATAGGCGTAAGCGCTGCTTTCGGTCTTGCACTGGCAGCTCATCAGAGCAATGCCAAGACATTGACTGAATTAATGACAGATCTAGACATTGCATTCAAGGTGCTACGGGCCACTCGACCTACTGCAGTTAACCTCTTCTGGGCGTTGGAGAGGGTGATGGGAAAGGGGATGCATGCCAAGACAGTAGAAGAAGCAAAGAGAGCAGTACTTAACGAGGCACTCAAGATGGCACGAGAGGATATAGAAACCAACAGGAAAATTGGAGCACACGGCCTTAAGCTGTTCAAAGATGGTGACATGGTGCTCACCCACTGCAATGCCGGCTCGCTTGCGACAGTTGCTTATGGTACTGCGCTGGGTGTCATAAGGGCTGCCAGGGAATCTGGCAAACGTCTTGGCGTAATTGCCACAGAAACGCGCCCAGTGATGCAGGGTTCTCGTCTCACTGCATTTGAGCTACTGCATGACGGCATCGATGTCAGCCTGATAACCGACACGGCTGTTGGCCACATGATGGCGATTGGTGCAATCAACCACGTAATTGTAGGCGCCGATAGAGTGCTTCACACAGGCCATGTCTTCAATAAGATTGGGACATACCAGGTGGCAATTCTTGCCAATAAACATAATGTGCCATTTTACGTCGCAGCACCGTTATCTACATTTGATTTTGAAAGTGATCCTGAGGATGTGATAATTGAAGACAGATCAGCAGACGAAGTTGTCAAGGTAGGCAAGAAAAGGATTGCGCCCAGAGGAGTAAGAGTTTTCAACCCTGCCTTTGATATGACCCCGCCGGAGCTTATCACAGGCATCAT
>JBKPNF010000276.1:0-4690 GCA_046732455.1 Thermoproteota archaeon
GATTACAATGCGGCAAAGAAGGGAGCTTTAACCCAGAATCTGAAGAATTCAAAGAATATAATGCTAGATCTGCTTCCTCTATTCCTGGAGGAGTACTTGATGAACAAAGGAAATTGCAATCGATCCTTCCCCAACCGCGGATGCGACACGCTTGATGCTACCGCCATGCACGTCGCCTACTGCAAAGACTCCAGGCGAACTGGTTTCGAGCAAGTAAGGCGGACGGGCAAGGGGCCAGTGTGCAGAACTCAAATCTTCGGGTGACAGATCCGGACCCGTCTTAATGAAGCCTTTAGCGTCGAGCGTGACGCAACCATCGAGCCAAAGGGTATTCGGATCGGCTCCTGTCATAACGAACACATGGCGGATGTTATGCTCCTCGATTTGCCCGGTTTGATTGTTTCGCCAGCGAACGGATTCGAGGTGATCACTTCCTTCGAGCGCCACTATCTCGGTATGCGGGCGCAATACGATCGTAGGGGTCTGTTCGATCCGGCGAATCAGATAGCGCGACATACTCTCGGCTAAACCGGCAGACCTTATGAGCATGTGCACTCGCTTTGCAGTCCCAGCCAGGAACACTGCAGCTTGGCCGGCCGAGTTTCCTCCGCCAACCACAATCACTTCTTCTCCGCTACACAACTGCGCTTCCACAAAGGTCGCGCCATAATAGACTCCCGCGCCTTCAAAGCGGGACAAGTTTTTTAATGGCAGCCTTCGATACTGCGCCCCGGTCGCAATTACGATAGTGCGTGTCTGAATTTGAGCCCCGTTCTCCACTTCGACAGTGTAGGGTTTGCGGTTGCAGGCGAGTCGCATGCCCTTGGCGATAACCATCTGTGCGCCGAACTTCTGCGCCTGGTTGTATGCCCGAGCTGCAAGCTCCTGGCCGGAGATACCAGTTGGAAATCCCAAGTAATTTTCGATTCTTGAGCTTGAACCTGCTTGGCCTCCTGGCGAACTGGTTTCCAGCACTACAATGTCAAGCCCTTCTGATGCGCCATACACTGCTGCCGCCAGTCCCGAGGGACCGGCCCCGATGATGACGATATCGTGCACCTGAGTTTGGTCAAGGGTTTCGCTAAAACAAAGGCAGTCCGCAACTTGCTGGTTTGTGGGGTTCCTAAGTACAATCTCGCCTCGGCAGATCACCACAGGTATCTCACTGGCGTCAGTATGGGAACTATCCAGCAGCTTCTGTACCTCCGGGTCGCGCTCAAGGTCAATGTAGGAGTATGGATGTCCGTTCCGCATCAAGAACTCTTTGATCCGAAGCGTACCGGCGGAATGTGTTGACCCGATGAGCGCAACATCTCCAACACCTGCAGTTACCAACTCGACTCTGCGAAGAATGAAAGCCCGCATCAAGATCTCGCTGAGCTCAGCATCGGTCTGCAGCAAAGCCAGCATGTGTTGGCGATCCAGTTCGATCAGCTCACCCGACTTGATGGCACGCATCCGAAAGACAGCGGGCCGGCCAGAGAGATTGTTGACCTCACCTGAGAATTGACCCGGGCGATGGACCGTGACAAGTGTCTCAGCAGAGCCTGAGGGGCGCACAATTTCAACCTCGCCGGAGATGACCACAAAGAATGGGACTTCTCTATCTCCCTGCTCGACGAGCACCTTGCCACGCTGCATTTCACGTATGTGTCCGCGCTCTGCAATGCGACGAATCTGCTCAGGCGTTAATGTCGGAAATATCTTCTCAACACGAGAGCTGACTAGGGGAAGTCCCCTGCGTGTATCGCTCATAGAGGTAGTTTGCGGTTCGCTGTTATTAATGGGATTCTTTCTCAGAACCTTATCCCCACGGAAACCGCTGCCTCTGCAGCGATAGAGTACAGGGAAGGAGGAGCCATGATCTCATGTAGAAATACAATCCTAATAATAGGAAGCAAAGCCGACAAAAGGAAGAAAAGAAGATTCAATAATGCGAAGGTTTTGCCACTCAAGAACACTCTCGGAGGGTTTTGATTTTGGCATAAAGAGGATCAATGTTTTCAGGGCGATCAAATGAGAACAGGAAGGGACAAGTTTCTTGAACCAAGGAAACCTCAACGATAAATCTAATAACCTTACGATTCAATTACACACACAAGGACCAAGAAATGAGCCAAAGGATCATGCCCTATCATTTTACTTTAGTACATAGACACGGTACTTCTAGCGAGTGCCGGGCATGCAGAAATCCTATTCCTTCAGATCAAGCCTTGCACACTATTGTTGTTAGATGGGAACAGGAGTTTAACGAGTTAAATTTTTGCCAAGCATGCTACAATAATCACATCCAAAAATATTTTGAATCCCGATATTCTACGACATCGACCGAGCAACCAGCATTATTGGAATTCCTTTCGAAGCTTGATGCTTGACTGTTTTTTCTACATAGTAATTCGGACTATTCATCTTGATGGTATTGTTGCAGCATTGAAATAGCAACTTAGTTTCTAATGAAGCCTTCTAAGGCTAATTCAATCTTATTGTAGGAGAAAGGATCTGAAGATCCAGAGGGTGGCTGCCGGTGCGATAGGCAGTCCAATTATTTTGCTTATGTAATCATGGTTAAGCATTGAAGCTCAGTATTTTTTTGCCTTGACTATTTCCAGTAAGAAAAATTGTGCAAACGTGTAAACTACCGATATTGCAACAACAAGAAGCATTAGACCCACAAAAAGAAACAATTTGATCCGTCGCTGATAACTAAAGAAGAGATGAAAGAAATAGATTAGAGAAATCTGGTAACAAGTTTTTTGAGGGCTGCACTTCCTTAAGATTATTTTATGACTCCGAAAGAATCTATTTTTCTTGTGGTGAAATAGTGAATGCATACAAAATTATCTCAAGACTCGACTTCTACGATGATGGGGATGTTGTTTTAAATCTATAACCACTTGTGCAACACAAATGGCAGCCAAAATACAGACAAGCAAAAAAGGTGACAACGGGATGCCTAAAATGGGAATTAGAAGAATCATACCTGCCGAAGTTATTCTATATGTTGCCCATCTTATACTAGCGCGATAATCCTGAGTAGAGCCAGCAAACAAGTAATAATATGCAGATGAGAGCTGTAATATCCCTTGAGCACCCAAAGACAATGCTACGGTGCCGCAGACAAGCCATTGTTCGGAGTATGATAAAGTTAACCCGGGTACATTTGAGGTAATATATCCTAATCCAACCCCAACTGATGTGATCGCCACAACAAGGGGAAAGTGTCCGTATAGCCAGAGTGAGTACACGCCAAACTTGCCTTTTTCTCGTAGAGCACGAATAGGTGCGCCATCTATACCATCAAAGTACAGCCACCACAAACTAAAAGGTATGCTAAGGCCTAAGGCTAGCATTGACATAGAATAAATATCAAATTTCGTGCTCGAGACTCCGGCCACCACTTCCAAGACGGACTCTCCTAGTACTATTATTGTGAAAAGACCCATACGTTCAGGTAGATGCGATATGTGCGGTGCAAAAAATTGTGAATGCAATTTTCCTGCTGTTATAGGCGTTGCAAAATCTATTGCTAGCCCGATCCCCCATAAAAGGAATCGAAATGGTGGAGGAATAAAGGCTGAGATAATCCATAAAATTGCAGCACATGAGAAACCTCTGATATATCGTCGTATAAGAGGGGTGGCAGAAGAAAAGAATTTGCTTCTGCCTGTTCGCACATATTCTAAAACAAGAATTATACGAATGGCAGCATATGATAAAGCAAAACCAGCAGAATCGTTTCCCAAGCCATCAGATACGTTTACAGCCAAGGCTGCAGCACCTACCATTTGCAAAAGTATTAGAATTCTGTGTCCCAAATCATCAGTGTCAAATCTAGTAGCATAAAAGGCAGCACCGGTCCACGACCACCACACAGGCACGAAGAGTGCCAAAAACCCAAGAAACCCGTATAATGAGAAATCTTCCTCTAAATTATGAGCAAGTTGAAAAATTACAACTACAAAAACAAGATCATAAAAGAGTTCTAACCATGTTGCGTGACGGGTTGTATTGTTGCTAGTGTTTTCTTTTTCTGTCAATACCTATGTACCACGATTTTAACAAGAAATAGACAAGCTACAACTATAAATATCAAAGTTTCAAGTCTTGCTTCTTTAGATAATGTCCACGTCCCTACCGCCTTCTGTGGAGAATGACTTTCTGCCTATGGCTCATTGTTTCTGTTTCTTTGCATGTGTTTCTATAAAGTTACACTCTATTAAGCCGTGAATAAATTTACCTTAAAGGTAAATTTGCCAACAATTCTTTGGCCGTCGAGATTCATCGTAGCCTAATCCATGATCAGAATTATTGGCGGTGTAAGAGTACATCTGCCTCAACCTTTTTTAACAAGCTAAAAAGCGTTTCAGTTTGTTTCTTGTGAACTGCAGCATCGTTTTCCATGGACCTATAAAAATAATCTTCGTTGCAAAGTTTGGACCTTTCTCAGGCATAAACAGTATCGTAGTGCGAAATAGGATGGCCGAGGACACAGCTTCTGAACGAGGTAATGGCAAACTAGATGTTATATTCCTCCATTTGAATAACAAATGGAAACCACATGTCAAACCAAAACCAAAACCATAAACTTTTGCTGCCTTATATATATAATCTCAAAGTTCGAGTTCGACAATTAAATTGTCGATACCAGAAGGGCCATTACCCGATAAGCGATAGAAACGATGCATACCTG
>JBKPNF010000277.1:0-6523 GCA_046732455.1 Thermoproteota archaeon
GTCACAATGCCAATTGGATGATTGTCTTTGACAACAAATAGTGAGCTTATGCCTTTCTCTGTCATAATCTTGGCAGCCTCCAAGGCGGTCTTGTCATGGTCTACCATGACTATTTTCTTTGTCATGATGTCGCGGACTACAGTAGCTGCCATAAACAATTTTTCCACCATCAATCGATGATAAAAACAATACTCTGGTGGGTAATGTCAAGTCTCCGTTTTATTCCCATCCTTTCTGAGGTCTGTCAACTTTCGTTTGATGTTGTAAACTGTGGGGACGTAGAGTGTTATTTCTTCCCTAATTTGACTACACGGAAGGCTTTATACCATAACGACGGAATATGACAGTTATGATAATAACCTCGGAAATCGAAAGTTGCCTAAATTGCGGTAAACAGATTGAATACGTAATGGGTTCATGCCGCAATTGCGGAACTGAGAGACCAGCTGTTTATAAGCATCCTAATGGATAAAGCTAGATAAGAGCATTTGACAGAACATACAACAATAGATGATCGTTAGCGACAATCCCACCTACCTTCCCTGAAATCAAATGTCCCATTTGTGGTCACAAGCCCATGGCACCGCTAGATCTAAATGCAGGGCGCTTTTGGGCTTAGTACCTGTCTAGAAAGCACCCTGCTATCACCAGCTTTGAAACTGGGTTTGAGTGTTGGACCCGCTAAAGCGCCTACACCAAAACCCATGCTTTCAGAGATGCCGAAACCAATGCCGGGTCAGCGATGTATCCGTCAGCATTGAATCCGTTGAGCGCTGCGCTGCTCTCTGGCAGTACGGGGAAGTTCTTACACAAGCCTAATCTTATCTGAGGAACATAAGAACTTCTCTTTTTTTGCTTCTCTTCTCTTACTTCTTCTCTTTGACTTTCTTTATTAGTCCAAACGGATGCCAAGATGTCTTCATTGTAAAGCTATAACAACAGGAAACGAATTACGCTGCTATAGCGCGTAACCTAAAGACTCACTACGAAGCCAATAAAAGATTTGAGTTAATGAGAAAACAGGACTAGAACCACAAATCCATAAACTATTAACCTCCTGAGGAAAAACAAAGGATTATAGTTTGATATATTAGGTACTTTTTTGTTAAGCAAGCTTGACTAACTGAACTTTATGCCTCGATGAACATAGTCCACTGCGCTCATTGGGATGGCGAGCTACAGGGGCTACGCCCACCGAGGTATTTTGTGTGTGGAGAACCCTATTTTATAAGCTTAAGCGGATTATCTTCGCAAAAGAAGAAGTTGGGACAATGTCCCAGCGATCATTCTACTTCCACCAGACAGTAAACAAGTAGGGCTACAGTCCATCAAACGAAAGTTGATAGCTAGAGGTCAAAAGTAGAGTTGATAGCACCCTCTGGCAATCTGTATATGTAGCTGGTGAAAAACTGGCTACTCTGAAGATATTAATACAAGCATTTGCAAGCTTTTACTGCAAAGTAATGGCAGCAAGAATTGGAATCGCTGTTTTCCCCGGCAGCAACTGCGACCGCGACGTTCACCATATTCTTAACGATATAATCGGCGTCGAGGCTGACTTTATTTGGCACAGCAAGGATCGCATCAGCGGGTATGCCGCAATGATAATTCCCGGAGGCTTCGCCTTTGGCGACAGGCTTCGCCCCGGAATAATTGCTGCTCATAGCCCAATAATGCAAGAGGTAAAAAGAATGTCAAAGGATGGCCTGCCAGTGCTTGGCATATGCAACGGCTTTCAAATTCTCGTTGAGTCTGGACTTTTGCCTGGAGCACTCATGGCGAACGACTCGCTCCGGTTTGTCTGCAAGTCTACAAAGGTGCAAGTCACAAACAACAAGACGCCCTTCACAAGCCAGTTTGCATTCAAACAGACATTTAATATCCCTATTGCCCATGGGGATGGCCGCTATGTTGTCGACAGCGAAACACTGAAGGAGCTGAAAAGAAAGAACCAGATTGTTCTGCAATACGCTAGAGATAACCCTAATGGATCGACTGGCCTAATTGCAGCGATATGTAATGAAGACGGAAACGTGATGGGTATGATGCCCCATCCAGAGAGGGCGAGCGAAAGAATCCTATCCATCAACCGTAGCAGAAATACCAGAAGCGAAGCCATTACAATTTTCTGGTCGCTTGTATCTAACCTGAAGCAAAAGGTGATATCGTAGAAATGGATGTCCTCACAAAGAATGAGCTTAAATACCTCGAACAAGAGCTAAAGCGAAAGGCAAACGGGATCGAACAGGATGCAGTAGGCGCTCAATGGTCAGAGCATTGTTCATATAAGTCTTCTAAAAAATATTTGCGGTTGTTGCCCACAAAGGGTAAACATGTAGTTGTCGGCCCAGGCTATGATGCCGGAGTGCTTGACGTTGGTGACGGCTACATCTTGACAGTTCATATCGAGAGCCACAATCATCCTTCAGCTATAGAGCCATTCGGTGGAGCTGCAACAGGCGTCGGCGGGGTAATACGTGACATCATGTCCATGGGAACTCGCCCTATTGCTGTCCTAGATGCCCTGAGGTTTGCACCGATAAAAGATAATAATAATAGCCGTTTTGTCTCGAAATCAAAATGGCTCTTTAAGAATGTGGTAAAAGGTATTGCGGATTATGGAAACTGCATTGGAGTTCCAACAGTCGGGGGTGAGATTGAGTTTGACCCCTCATTTCAAGATTATTGTTTGGTCGATGTGGCAGCGATAGGCTTTGGTAGAAAAGAAGACATTATCGCGAACCAGGCCGAAGCAGGTGACATAATAATACTTGCCGGCGGCCCCACAGGCAGAGATGGCATACGCGGCGCATCTTTTGCGTCAAAGGCACTTGATGAGGAGAATAGGTCTGCTGTACAGATTCCTGATCCATTCCTTGAAAAATTATTGTTGGAGGCGACAATGGATGCAGTCAAACAGGGTTGTCTCAAGTGCATTAAGGACTTGGGAGGCGGTGGCCTTTCCTGCTGTCTGTCGGAGACGTCAGACAATCTTGGAAAAGGATTTGACATCGAGCTCACAAAGATTCACACAAGAGAAAGTCACATGCTGCCAAATGAGCTCATGATATCCGAGTCACAGGAGCGCATGCTCTACATTACTGACGAACAAAAACTGTCAATACTGGAGCTGATTCTCGGTAAGTATGGAATCAAATATTCTATCCTTGGCACCGTCCAAGAGCACCAAGACCTCGTCATCAGGCATTCAGGCAAGGTCATTATGCAGATGCCATCGCATTTGATTGCCCACGCTCCACTTTCAGATAGAATCGCAAAGCGGCCTACTTATATGGACAAACTGAAAAAAACTGTCAACCGACCGCGCCGGCCCTTAAACCTTGGGAAGGTCTTGCTATCGCTCTTGGCAAGCCCTACAGTAGCAAGTAAACAATGGGTCTATCATCAATACGATCATGAAGTGGGAATAAGAACAGTGATCAAGCCAGGGGCAGGTGACGCAGCAGTTATGAGACTTGACAACGGCAAGTTTGTTGCAGTCAAGTTAGATGGTAACTCAAAGCACTGTTACCTTGACCCCTACCAAGGAACGCTTGGATCTCTCTCAGAAGGATTCAGAAATATCGTTTGCACAGGCGCTGAACCAATCGGAGTGGTAGACCACCTGCAGTTCGCAAGTCCAGAGAACCCCGAGATTTACTGGACGTTTGTTCAGACGGTAAATGCGATAGTAGACTATTGCAAATTCATGGAAATTCCAGTGGTCGGAGGCAAGGTAAGCTTTTACAACGAAACTCCTAATGGTCCAATCAAGCCATCGCCTGTCATAGGCACACTTGGCCTAATCGAATGTGAATCGTTTCTCACACAAATGGCACTCTCAACCAATGAGTCGATTTTTATAGTTGGACATACCCAGCCCGAAATGGGCGGTTCCGAATACTACGAATATTTTCATAAAATAACTGGTGGGGCCGTTCCACAGGTTGATTTGAAAGTAGATAGGCAAAATAGCGATGCCGTGATGAACCTCATAAAAGCTGGCCTTGTAAGCTGCGCACATGATTGCTCAAATGGTGGCATAGCAGTTGCACTTGCTGAAATGGCGATAGCTGGCTCGATCGGATTCCAAGTTCAGCTTGGCTCTGTCCCAAACTCTTGTAAACAGATAGACGAACTGCTATTCTCAGAGACACAGTCACGCTATATCATTGCATCAAGGGATCCAGGGAGTGTCCACAAAGTGCTGTCGGCTAAAGGCGTGAGCTTTGCGGAAATCGGCAAAACTTTACCCACCGACATCGAGTTTGCTAGCGGCAAGGGGCGTATGATCACATTGTCTTTGAAGGAATTGCAGTCAAACTTTTATTCGCTTGAAAAGACACTGTAGCTATGAAGAAGATATATTTTTAATAGCTTAATGCTAAATCAACTCTATCGTGGGGTGGAGGCGTTGGTTCATGAAAACTGTGGCGTAATTGGGATCCTTTCACTTGATGGGCATAATGTAATACCTTTTGTCATAGATTCGTTACGAGCTTTACAGCACCGCGGGCAGGAAGCATGGGGCATTGCAGTTCCCGGCAAACCCCCATTCAGAAGGCTCGGGTTAGTCTCTTCCGCCGCCTCAGACTTCCCAATGGTCATCAATAAATACAAGTCGCACACGGCCATCGGACACGTCCGCTACTCCACGCTTGGCAAGAGCACAATTGAAAATGCCCAGCCTCTCAAGGTAAAGGATCTCTGTGTTGCACATAACGGCACAATTGCCAATATCGAAGAGCTATCAGGCATGGTCGGAGGTTGCACCTTTACCCCGCAGACAATGAGCGACACTCTTGTGGCAGCTCAGCGCCTTGTCATGCACTTGGCAGACAAAGAGAACATGGCAGAGGCGATGCACATTTTGAAAGGAGAAATGGTCGGCTCCTTCTGCTTTACATTTCTGACAGATGAGGGTTCTGTGTATGCAGCCCGAGATTCACGCGGTTTCCGTCCGTTAGTCCTTGGATACCATAGAGAAACCAACACTTACATTGTTGCTTCAGAGTCATGCGCCCTTGCAGCAGTCGGAGCGCAACTGATCCGCGATGTAGAACCGGGAGAGATCCTGAAGATAGGCAAGACTGGTTTAACTTCGCAGCATTTTGCCAACGAAAGGCCGCATGCTCACTGTGCATTTGAATATACATATTTTGCACACCCGTCCAGCATAATGGAAGGGATCAACATTTACGCGGCAAGGAAGAGGATAGGGCAGTTCCTTGCGAAGAAATTTCCTTTAAAAAATGCTGACGTTGTAGTCCCAGTCCCTGACTCAGCACGACCAGCGGCGCTGGGGTATGCACAGGAGCTCGGTCTTCCTTTTGAAGAGGGGTTACTAAAGGACAGGTACAGCAAGAAAGGCTCAATGCGCAGCTTTATCGAGCCTTATCAAGACAACAGACTAGAGATAAACAAGGGAATAATCCCGATCCCAGAGGTGGTGGAAAACAAGCATGTTGTTATTGTAGATGACAGCATCGTAAGAGGCACAAGCTCTGCGGAGATAATCAGAACGCTTATGACGGCAGGGGCAAATAGAGTAAGCCTTGTAGTTACATATCCCCCTATACGTTATCCATGCTATGCAGGCATCGACTTTCCATCCCAAGATGAACTAATAGCGTACCAGCAGGGGATCACTGAAGGATCAAGCAACAACATAGGGTCGAGTGTTGCACAGGTAATAGGGGCAGACTATGTCGGATACAATGACACCGCCAATCTTGCAAAAGCAATAGGAATAGCGGAGGAAGAGCTCTGCTTTACTTGCTCTACAGGCAACTATGCTCCGCTTGGAATACGCCCAGTGTTTAAGTCAAGAATACAGATGAAAGGAGAATAGTAATAATAAAAATAAAAATAATGAAAATAAGGAAAATGGAAGAATAATAACTTAAATATTCTCATAGTCAATCTTTTATAATGCGTATAGTGCTTATCGTGATAATAGCGATTGGCATAATTGCAGTCGCCCTTGTCGTAATGTTTGTTTCTGCCCTTCCGACAAAAGATTACGATCTAAGTGTTGATGCTCTCAAAGACGAGCAATCACTCTTTACAAATGCGCGGGTAGTCGTAAAGAATATTGGCCGATTGCCTCTTACAAACGTACTTGTAGATTATGGAAGCGAAACAGAGCCTCCAATAGGTGTACTGCAGCCGGGTGATATGCGAACGCTTTCGCCACCCGAAGGTGTACAGCTCGATAAGGTGACAGTAACTGCTGATCCAAGCATCGAAGTAGTACAGTTCTACAGAAGTCCGTGGAAATTACCTGGGATGATCGGCTCCTAGTCTGTTTAAATAATGTGCAAATAGAATTAAGCACATGGAAAAGGACTCTCGCTCGGATGATGAAATAAGGAAAATCTATAGGCTGAGAAACATTGCTGTAGTAGGAATGTCAAAAAATGAGGAGAAGGCAGCCCACTATGTGCCAAAGTACCTAATCGACCACGGATACAACGTTATCCCCGTCAACCCCACTGCCATAGAAATCTTGGGACGCAAGTCC
>JBKPNF010000278.1:0-16277 GCA_046732455.1 Thermoproteota archaeon
AGCAAGAAGTAAGATCGACCTTGAATAAGCTACGGTACCATAGTGTAGCCGGCTATCCGCACTGTCTGAAGCTGGCGCATAATACCTGCAAGATAACCAATGAAGATATAGACAGACTTGCAAGCATATTAGGCTTGCAGAATGAGCAAGGGGCAAGGGATGCTCTAAATGAGTGAGGAACTAGGCATCCTGATAGGTGTCACAAAGCCAGATCAAGTGACATTTGAATCAAAAAGGCCTGTCAGCATCGGCGAATATGTTATTCTCAGCTACAACGGGGACAATGTGCTTGGACTTGTTGAAAGGTCGTCCATTAGCAGCGATGCTTTAGGTATCAGTATTCGCAACTATGAAGAGGCGTTTGAGAGTAAACAGGTTGCCGCCGAGAATCATCGAGATAAAAGTTACAAGGGCCACGTACGCATTCTCGGGTATGTGACTGAATTGAAAAAATGCAAGGCAATACTACCTGCATTGCCGCCGGAGCCTGGTACCGAAGTATATGAAGCATCGGTTGAGGACCTTGCCCCCATTTTTGCACCCTCTGGACAGCAGTGGGCAACGATAGGAACGCTTCTACGGAATACTGCAGTTAGTGCTCGAGTGGATGTCGACAAAGTAGTTTCGCGTCATCTTGCAGTGCTTGCCATGACTGGTATGGGCAAGAGCAATCTAGTCTCGCTTTTGGCTAAAGAAATTGCCAGAATAAACGGCACAATGGTGATTTTTGACTACCACGACGACTATTCTACGCTTGACATGGGGTCTAACAACATCAACCTACTGGACGGAAGGATAAACCCGCGGCTTTTGTCTGCAGACAAGCTCGCAGAGGTTGTTGAGATTCAGGAGAATGCTTCAAACCAAATGCACGTACTTAGAATAGCATTCACCGAAGAGGTCAAACAGCGCAAGGGGGAGGACTTTTGGGACGCGCTCATAAACGCTGCATCAGAAGTTGGTGCCGACAAATCATATCGGGAAGCAGCTGCCAAGGTGGTTGACAAGATCGACGATGCGAGGCGCAAATTTCACAACATCTTGGATCCTGGTATGACAGATCCATTGGCGCTTCTCAAGAATTACAAGATAAACATTATCAATCTAGTAGAACTGACTGAGCGACAGGCTAACATTGCCGTGTCATTCTATCTTGAAGAGCTGCTGAACGACAGAAAAAAGGCAACGCGGCAAAAGAAGAGCGCAGCCAAATCACAGCCGAGGTTTCCCGCCCCCGTGCTTGTGGCAATAGAGGAAGCGCATGTATTTATACCAAAGGACGAAGACACAGATACGAAATATTTTGCTTCCAAGGTTGCGCGTGAAGGGAGGAAATTTGGGCTTGGACTAGTCATAGTGTCACAGCGTCCGAGGGGAATCGATGCTAACATCTTGAGCCAAATGGGCTCGCTTGCAGTAATGCGTATGATCCAGCAGGACGACCAGATGCATGTTTCTGCAGCAAGCGAAGCACTCAGCCGGGATCTTATCGATCAGCTGACATCGTTAAACCCTGGCGAGGCGATATTTGCCGGTCAGTGGGTCAACCTGCCGACCTTTGTGAAGGTAGACGAAGTCAAGGAACGAAAGATAGGCGGCGACCAGAAGGCGGTAGAACAATGGAGGCAGCTGGCAGCGGTGAAGCAGCAGGTCTCCAAAGAATCATCCAAGTCGTACATTCCATCAGGCTATATACAGGATTAGTAGTTAATGATCCTACAGCATACAAAATGTTAATCTCACATATCTCTGACCTCCACCTTGGATACTCGCAATTCAGCCTGGAGGAAAGGGAGGAGGATGTGTACCAGGCTTTTCATGAGGCAATAGATGTGTCAATAAAGGAGAGAGTTCGGCTGGTCATTTTAGCTGGCGATCTATTTCACAATCCTCGGCCGTGTGGCAAGGCGATAATCACGCTTGGAAATATATTGAAAAAGCTGAAGGAAAAGCAGATCTCCGTGGTCTTTGTGCTGGGTGAGCATGACATCAGCCGGCTTCGTGATGTGCCATTTGTCCATATTTACAGCAACCTTGGGCTTGCAAAGAAGCTCCGGTGTGACGAACCTTTCAAAATTGAAAATTGTGTATTGTTTGGAGCAGATAAGGAGCGGCCCGGTAGCATCGATTCACTGATCGAAAAGATGCGTCAAGCAGAGCAGCTTGCGAAGCAACACGGTGGCAAGAGGGTGCTCGTGCTGCACCAGGGGCTGGCTGACTTTAACAAGTTTGCAGGGGAGCTCAATTCTACTGATCTACCTGCAGGGTTTAACTACTACGCAATGGGTCACTATCATGATCACCACGAAAAGAGGTTTGATTTCCTTGGGGGACCACTTGCTTACCCTGGCTCAATCGACCTGACTCCGAGTGAAGGGATCAAGGAGGTGGACAAGGGCTTTATCATAACCGACATGTCTGGCGAGGAGCCGTCAACACAATGGGTACGGCTTGAGAGCAGGCGTCAGCAATTCTCTGCCAGAATTGACTACAAAGACATAGTAAATGAGGTCGGTCAGTTAATCAAGAAAGCAATGGCCTATGACAAGAAACCCGTTGCAAGGATAGAGGTTGCCGGGAGCAACATTGACTCTAAGGTGATATCTGAGCACTTGAAAAAGCTCAATGACTGCTGTCTCCACTACACTTGGCAGCCGCTACAAGAGCATCTTCCTAATACTGTGTATGATTCCAAGCCTGCCGACATTGATATTGAGCTCTATCGGCTGTCTGCACAAGCTCTTGGGTCCGATGAGCTTGCCAAGTTTACGGTAGGTGAAGTATTGCCACTAGCAGCTGACAAGGACGCTAGCTCGGCTCTGGAAATACTGTGGCAGGCGTACAAGTTAAACAGATTTGGAGGTCATGATGCTAAATGATAAAAGACATCCAGATTAAGAACTTTATTGCACACAAGGATACCAAGCTAGAATTTTGCAAGGGTATAACGATCTTTCTAGGGCATAACGGCTCTGGGAAGTCTTCAATTATTGACGCAGTGACGTTTTCGCTCTTTGGCAAGCATACACGAAAGTCTAACAAGAACCTTGTAAGAAGAGGCGCCAACCATGCTATAACGCAGATGCGCTTTGATATCCAATCTAAAGAGTTTCAGGCGATAAGAGCACTCAATGGCTCCGGCCTCCAGTCATTTTCCCAGCTTGTACTTGTATCAGATGGCGACAAGATAGTAAACAAACCCATTGTCGGCGGCGAGCGCAGACAGTTTGGCGAGTCAATGAGTGTAGAAATAGCACGGGTGCTAGGGCTCAACTATGAAAAGCTGCGTGTTGCTGGGGTAGTGCAGCAGGGGGAGCTGGTCCGGATAGTGGAAGCACAACCAAAAGACTTTAAAGAATTGCTAAATGGTCTGATTGGCATTGACCGACTTGACTCAGCTTATGAAACGATGCGCAATGTCATCGTAGGCTTTCGCGAAAGGCTGCGTGATGAAATAGGCTACACTGACGAGGAACTTCCGAAGGTGGAAAAACTACTAGAGGAAAAGGAGCAGGATCTAAAGGAAGGATCATTGCTTTTGAAAGAGTATGAAGATGAAAGAAGGCTGCTTGAGAAAAAGATAGGTCAGCTTGAGAAGGAAATCGAGAGGTTGGAGCCGGTCATCCAAAAGACACAGGAGCTTCATAACTGCGAAAAGCTGCTCATACGCCATGTTACCGAAAGGCGCAGCCATCTTAGCACAGAGGTAGAACGGATGGAAAGACTAGTTAAGGAATCAAAGAACTTGCTCGATGTGCTGAAAACCAAAGAAGAAGTGCAGATAAGACTCAAGATGATAAAAGCTGAATCTGAGGAGATCCAATCAAAGCTGGAGGAAAATGAGGGTATGATGGGCAAGCTAGTTGGCTTTTTAGAGTGTGCCGGCAGACTGCATATAGTGGATGGCAAATGCCCAATTTGCAACTCTCCTGTTACAAAGGTTAATGAGATGTATGACGTAGACCATATTCAGCTGGAGATCAGGCGCAGATCAGAAGAAAAATATAAACTGCAAGTAGCTAAGGTCGAGCTCAAGAAAGAAGAGCAACAGCTGGCCGAGCAGGACAAAAAGATAGTGACTGCAGAAAAGTTCCTATCAAACAATTCTATCAGTTCTGAAAATGATTTGCTCGGGATTGAAGACGAGCTCAATGGCAAGAAAAAATATCTGGCCAAACTTCCGCTGCAAATAGCGTATGTAGGAGATGATCCTTTCAAGCTAGTAATAGATGGTGTCTCAAAGACACTTGCTGAAGAAATTACTGCATTGCGGGGGCAGATGAGTGGCTTGAGCCACCAGCAATACACAGATACGAAGCTAGAGAGGACAAGATTGACACAAGAATTGCAGACTGCAAGCATCAAGACTGGTGAATATAGACGTGTAATAACTGACGCCCAGGCAACCATAGATTCTGCCAAGCATGCAATAGAGCAGCTACGACAGGCATCTGAATTCTCTAAAATGCTGGAAAGAATGCGCTCGATGATATTTAATAGGGATGGTATGGTGGGCATCAGCCTTCGCTCGTGGGCGCTAGGTGTTATATCTCAGAAAGCATCAGAATATGCGTCGCTCTTCAACATTGGCATTTCGAGGATCGAACTTACAGAAGAGGCACGGGAAATATCTATGACGTGTTACGGAAGGCAGGGTGAAATTGAGATGGACTCACTTTCCGGAGGCGAAAAGGTGGCCGTAGCACTTGCACTTCGTCTTAGCATCGCATATATGATGGGTTCAAACAAGCTTGATTTCATCATTTTAGACGAGCCGACGGCACACCTTGACGAAGATAGGAGGAGAGGGCTTGTCAGAATACTATCGGAGGCATTCAGAGAGGGTGTTGGACCGCTAGCCCAGCTAATAATAATAACTCACGACTCAGAAATTTTTGAAAACTCGGAAGTTGATCAAATATTTAGGTTTGCCATGACAGCTGATGGTTCATGCATTTCACGAGAATAACAAGTCATCTTTTGTAATCATCTTTCCCTGTCATAATATCTCTACTTGCTCAAACTCACCATCGATTTTTTCCAAAATAATAACAACTGTGACCCTATCCATCACAATTGATGAACTGCTTTTTTAGATACAGTTATCCATATCGTTGTCAATTTATCGTCTGTCGCGTTTTGTATCTCTTTGACACGCTGCATCTGCTGGCCCTTATGATATCACAGAACTCTAATGCGATTGTTATGAGAATAATGGATAACAAACTCCTATTGCCCTTCCTGTAACTTATGTAGTGGGCTTGGGCTTATATGCATCCTACAATTATCCCATAAGTGTCTTACAATAGCAAGAAGCCCAAACCATCCTCATCACAGGGTCACGGCTAATGTGAATAAATCGATATTTTAAAAATGATTTTGCTAGACATCACTTCTATAGAATATTTCTTCGCAGGCAATATATGTTCGTATCTTGTTCTAAACTGTAGATTTAATGCCGTCATATCATTTCGCTAATACTCGGGTCCGTCGCATCAAAGTGAGGTGGCTATAGGCTGTCCTCTTCTGCTCATTCTATACTGGTAGTTGACGACGAGCTGGATATAGTGTTGATCTTCAAGCAGGCATTGGGCAGGCAGGGCTATACCGTCTTTGGATTTACTGATCCTTTGCTGGCTCTTGAACATTTTAAGGTAAACTCTGCAAATTATGGCTTAGTAATAACAGATGTCAGAATGCCGCGGATGAGTGGCTTTGAGCTTGCCGCAAACGTTAAGGCTATCAAACCGGATGCAAAAGTAGTACTCATGTCAGCATTTGAAGTAAGTGATCTTGAATTTTCAATGCCTCAAGTCAAGATAAGTGACTTCCTCCGAAAGCCGGTTGATGTCAAGACCCTTGTCCGACGAGTCAAGGTAGCAATGGCAAACTAAAAATTATTTGCTTTCTTTGCAACTGGTTGCGAAATGCATGTCAATAGAAGTGCACAACGGAAATCAGCAACTTCCGCCTTTAAAGGTATAAAGGTCATGATCTGTCGATTTCTACAACGGAAAAAATAGTATTAACTTAATATCCTGCAGAGCCCTGCCTTGACAACATTGCGAGACCCTGTACCTCAATTATATAAGACATGGTGATCTGCAAGAGCAGATTGAACCTTTTCGCTCCATAACATATGTCTGAATTCATTGTTGTGATAAAGGGTTATCTACTGAGCGACAATGGAGATAGACACTATAAGCCCGGAGACTCTCTATCGTAATATAAAAAGTGTATAAGAATTCTAGCCAGGTTAGCAAACCCATTGAACACAGCGCATATACATTCTAGGATGACTTTGATTGAATCGGTCTACAAGGTCGGATTCCCCCACCGCCCTCTATAGCTGGCTCATGGTATACATGCGCTCTATGAGCTACCATGTCTGCAAAGAATAAATCAACGCCGTCTTGAGCACATAAGCGAATTTGCAAAAAATCAAAAGGAAGATATGACATGGGATATATATTAATACCATGTCTCAAAGCGAGATCGTCTATCTAAAATACCAGAACCTAGAAGACATGCTCAAGGTGATAATCTACTCCGCTCAGTCTATGCTTGGAGTCATCCCAATGCTCTATTACATTCACTACAACAGCAAGCATGTCCTTTTTATTCAGACAGGCGCAGTTGGAGGAGTGACGGTTCACTATGTTATTGAGAGTGAAAAGCCGACAAAAAAGTTCATTCAGCTAAAAAGGCTTTCTGGAGAATTCACATTCATAGATAGCATAGGCAGTGATGCACAGTCGCTGTATGTTCCGATATTAAAGCTCGAAAAATCTACCCTTGCCTTTCCCGCCCTATAGGGAGAAAAAGTTTTAGGACAAGGCGACATACATTTTTTCTATCAAACCCCGAAAATCATCACCCAGAAAGGGAAGACCTGCAAATGAAGTTTCGGAGGACGATATTAACGCTTTTTTACAAGTGATCAGGAATTTTGACGACTATCCGAAGCTAAGAGACCTTCGCAGAATGCTTCCCTCACTTACGCCAATCCGGATAAACGTTATATTGAACTACTTGGAAAGGTCTGGGGCGATAGTTATTGACGCTGATGGATACATCACCTGGATACGTAATGAAGGTCCTGGACGTATGACACTTGGCGAGGTAGCCAATCTGAGCAGCGACCTCAAAGAACTGCTTGAGAAGCATCCCGAAAAGGAGGATGATTTAACTTGACATCTCCTCTTGCATTTATTAAGTTTGGATTCGTAACTAGAATGAATATTATCAACACTGTTTGAAAAACTGCTTGTAGAATAAGAAGGAAAAGAACTAAATTACAACAAGAAAGTAGTGTGTTCGATTCGAGAACTTACAATGAACTAAAGAGGGTTTAGTTGGAGATGTCCAAATTCTGTTAAATAGTTTTTATGTTTGTCTGGATAGAACGTCAAATGTGTTGTTAAAGCCAATTACTTCAGACCAAATGTACAGTATCGAACAGAACGGCGATTCTATTTTTGGCATGCGACGCTTTCTCATGATGGAGAACGCTGGCCATGGAGTAGCGGATTTTGTTGTCCGAAAGTTCAAGAACTTGAAGACCAAAACAATAGTTGCAGTATGCGGCACGGGCAACAACGGGGGCGATGGGTTTGTGGCATCACGTCATCTGACAGGGTATGGAGCCAAAGTAGTTGTCATTTTACTTGGAAGTCCATCTGATTTGAGAAGCGAAGAGGCAAGGCTTAATTGGAGTATTATCGAAAAAATGGATTCAATTGAATTAATATTTGGCAAGGAGGTAACCAATGAGATAAAGAGCCAAATCGCCGACGCTAACATAGTACTGGATGGCATATTTGGCACAGGCATTAAGGACGAGATCAGACAGCCCTATGCATCTGCAATAGATGCAATAAACAAATCTAAGGCTTATGTCTTGGCAATCGATGTTCCTTCAGGATTTGACCCAAACACCGGGCAGATTCACAAAAAGTGCATCATGGCAGATGCCACTATTACCTTTCATCGATTAAAGGTTGGACTTGCAGAAAAGAATAGGGCGAAGAAAAAGAAATACACAGGTCCTGTCTATGTGGAATGGATAGGGATACCACCGGAGGCTGAAAAGGGCATAGTATGAAGCCAGCAATACTGCAGATCGCAGTAGGCCAGATGGCCAATTTTACCTATATAGTAGCTGATGAGGAAAATGGCGAAGCGGTAGTCATTGATCCTTCGTGGGACTTGGATAAAATATTTCAGACACTAAAAAAGAATAACTGGCGGACCAAGTATATCATCAATACTCATACTCACTTTGATCATGTGCTTGGGAATGAACAGATTGCAGAGGTAACCGGGGCCAAGGTAGTACAGCATAAAAACTCGCAGCTGAAAAAAGACATTGCAGTATCTGACGGGGATACAATCGAAATAGGAAGTATCAGGCTACGGGTTTTGTATACACCTGGTCACTCTAAGGACAGCATCTGCCTGCTACTTGATGATCAATTCATTCTAACTGGCGACACACTCTTTGTGGGCAACTGCGGCAGGGTGGATCTTCCGGGAAGTAACGCACAAGAGATGTACTATAGCCTTTTTGATAGGCTAGCAAAATTGGACGAAAAGCTCATCTTGTATCCCGGTCACAACTATGGTCCGACTTCTATATCCACTATAGGACATGAAAAGAAAACTAATTATGTACTCCAACCTCGGTCAAAACAAGAATTCTTGGATCTTATGACCGCTGGTGAATAGATGCACGACATCACAGCATCTGACAGGCTTGCAATCAAAAGATTTGCAACGAAAAATCCTGTTTTTGTATGTGTGATCTCACACACTGCCACAAGCGAGATTTCGGGGCTTACGGTAGCAGGGGCAAACGCTGAACTAGTAAAATATACATCACCAGCAGATGCGGAATTTCTGTATTATGGACACTGCAGATGCATTGATGGTGTACCGGCAACACCTGATGGCAAGCCTACGCCGGCACTCATTACACGGACTGCGTTACAATTGGCAAGGATGCCCCTTCTGGTAGTTAATGCAGGGGCAAAGGTCAAGCCCTCAATACCATATGTATCGTTTGGAATTGAGCCGGGCAGAAACATTATGAATGAAAATGCGATGGACATCTCAAGTGTTATGCGTGCATTTGAGCAGGGCGAGCTACTTGGAAAACAACTCGCCATCATGTCAGATCTAATAGTAGTAGGTGAGAGCATTCCTGGCGGCACTACAACTGCACTTGCCGTGCTGAGCGCACTTGGAATTGATGCAAGATTCAAGGTAAGCAGCAGTATGCCGGAAAATCCGCACAACCTGAGAAACAAGGTAGTAGATTCTGCACTAAAAAGAGCCCTTGGTGAGATTGGAAGTATAAACTCGCCCTTTGAAGCTATATCTACTCTTGGAGATCCAATGATGCCTTCTGTAGCAGGAATCGCAAGTGGTGTGCTGTCTGAAAGTGGCAAAGTTATGCTTGCCGGAGGCACCCAGATGTCAGCAGTCGTTGCAATATTGAAGCGCCTCGGCAGGTCGCTAAACGGTCTTTGTATTGGCACTACAACATACATCACAAAAGATCCCTCATCGGATCTGTCCGGCCTTGTAAGGGCAGCTTCAAAGCGAGTTCCAATTTTATCTTGCGATCTTCATCTAGGGGAATCGAGCAAACCAGGTCTGCAGGCATTTGCAAAGGGGTTCGTAAAGGAAGGCGTTGGTGCAGGCGGCGCTTCAATTGTGGCTATCACAAAGTCAAGAGGCAAAATAACAGGTAAAAAATTAATGAAGGCAATTGAAAAAGAATATGAAGCCTCAATAGAGGCTGAATGGCACTAGCTGTATTCCAACTTTTCTGTGGAGGCCCAGCTACCTACATTTAGGCAAAATTGTAGTATATTTATTGCTATAGCAAAACCTAGATTTTGACTCTAATCTTGCTGTCATCACTGCAAGGTTACAGGTACATATTCTTTGGTTTTTGTATCCTGTGTGAAATTCATTAACCAAAAAAAGCGCTGCCAGATCTCTATGCTATGGTTGCTAGTCATAATAATAATGATGATGATGGTAGTGATGATTTGATTTGAAATTTCCGTGACACGAAAGGACTCAATGGGTCGACAAAGCGCCACTCCTTGTCCATCGCTCGAGTGATGCCGATCCTTGGCGTGGTAACAACACGTTTGGGCCTCTTACCAAACTCGATATAAATCTCTGATTCAGAACTGGTCATATCAATTCCATTGAGTGCTGATGTGATGTTGAGAGCCTGTGTGAGCTTGCCGGGGCCAGAGGTGAGTGAAAAAATGTCGTCGACTGGTCGGAACTGCCTCATCAATTCTATGCCTTCTACCGGCTCAATCCCCCGAATCAAGACTGCGCCTGCCTCTACGTCGCTTCTTCTTGCAGAGACATTTAAGCAAAAATGGTTGCCATAGGTGAAATACACATAGGCCCTTCCAACGTTACCAAACATAACTTTGTTTCTGCCTGTTGGACCGACACATGCATGGCTTGCTAGGTCATCACCACTATAGCCGTATGCCTCTGTCTCTACGATTATGCCAGCGAGCCGAAACTGCTTCTTGTTATTTCTTATGATACGTACAAGCTTCTTACCGACAAGATCTCTTGCCACGACTTCAGTAGGCCGCTGGTAAAACGAGCTCTTCTTGCAGCTCACCGGTAATCCTCCAATGATTCCTCCCTCTCTTCTTCCTTATTGATTTCTGCAGCCAGCCTCTTCAGATCTGCTTCCAGTGCAGAAAGAAGGCCTTTGTTGTAAATAACAGCTGCTGGGTGGAAAGTCAAAAAGTATTTTTGGCCGGACTTTTCGACCATCTTACCCCTATTTGCAGTTATCGAACTGCCACCTAAAAGGGAAGAGTATGCAGTCCTGCCAAGTATACAGATCACCTTGGGCTTAACCAGTGCTATCTGCCTGTCAAGATATGGTCTGCAGGCGCTCAGTTCGTCTTCTTTCGGCACCCTGTTGTTTGGAGGCCGGCACTTGACTATGTTTGTGATGAACACTTGTGACCTTTCGATGCTCACTTTTTTAAGCAGGTCGTTAAGGATTCGACCGGCGGCTCCTACAAATGGCTTGCCCTCTTCGTCTTCACTACGACCTGGTGCCTCCCCTATGAACATTATCTTGGCAGAAAGCTGACCTTCACCTGGCACAGCATTCTTTCTTGTTCTCGCCAGCTTGCATAGAGGGCAGCCTCTTACTTCAGCAGCAATCTTCTCAAGTGAGTCGTCATGCTTTTGAGCTGCCATGAGATGTCATAATCATATCCAACAACATATATCTTAAAAAGTATGCATACTCTTCCTCTTTTTTACTAACCCTATTACTATAAGCGTAATTCCAATAATAACGCCGTAAACAGAATAGACATAGGAATTGGTAATGATCGAACAGTTCTCTTCCATCTTTTCGAGGTGCTCTAGAGTAATAACAGATTTGTCAACTTGCGAAAGGTCTGACAGGCACTTGACAGCTTGGAAGTTGAGGTAAACAGCAACAGCTCCACTCGCAGCAAGTGTTATTGCTCCAATGTATAAGTACCTTGCAGTCGTAGGCAAATCTATTTTCTTTCAGATCTAATCTGGCGGATTATGTCAAGTACATCGTCAGCGTCCTCAGCCTCTGGATTGATCTCTAGATAAGTATTCAGAACTTTTAATGCTTCTGAAGGATCACCCTTCTTAAGAAGTATGATTCCCTTGTCCCTTACTGCGTCGGGGTTGTACCGATCAATTGCAAGCACCATTTCATTTGCAATATTGTACCTGTCCATGTCCTGTGTTTCGTAGTAGCTCCCTTTTAGGTTGTTTAGCATCCTTATCACGACCTGAGCTGCTGTTGCTTTCTCAACAAGAGCATGGGTAAGAGGAATATTTTGTTGTGGGTAAGCCTGATCAATCAATGCTTTGAGTGAATAGTCATCCATTATCCTACCGCCATTAAATGGATCGACGATGATTTCACCGCTGTTGTCTTCGAGAATGTGCTTGATCAAAAAATGGCCTGGAAAGTTCACAGGGTACATTTTGAAGTTTACCGAACGGGCGACTCTCATATAAAGTATGCAAAGTGTAATAGGGATCCCTCTTTTGCGTTCGACTACGACATTGAGGTAGCTATTGAGTGGATTGTAAAAGTCATCGGTATTTGGCTTGAATTTTTGCACGTTAAAGAGATGGTCATTTATCTTTTCTATTATCTGGGTTGGTCGCGGGGGCATACTGGCTCCCTTTTTAAGTATCCGTGCTACGTCCTGTCCCATTGCATCTACCGAAGACAAGAGCGCAGAGACATCAAGGCTGGGGTAAGCAAGTATCCTTGCTAGATGCAGAGCATATTCGGCCAGCCTGTCGATATCATCAGACGATGTGATGTGAGTGACTACGCTACTTTTCCAATCCTGAATCAAGGAATTGATGTCGGCGGCCAATTGTCTTCTCAAGTAGCTGGCACATATTTATGTCAATCATGGAAGTCGCGATTGTAAATCTAATAATAAAGCGCCTCATCATAAAATTTTCCTTTTGCGATATTATTTTCCCTTTTATAACGAACCAAATTATATTTGAGTTAACAAAAATTAAGATAAATGCTTTTATTCAAACCTTATAGCCTTCACTCCTATGATAGACGCTAAAACTAAGAGTATTTTTGATAGAAAAATCACTTTTCTGGGTCTAGCTGCTATAATAGCAGCGCTGGCGACTGTTACTTTCTCAGGCATTGCATTTGCCTATACAGCTGACGACCCGGCAGTAGTGTATTCCTGCTTCGAGACAAATGATGATGGAAGCTATGTGACACAAACAAATAATGATACTGGGCAAGCAGAGCTTGTTCCCTGTGAGATAGACCACGGAGACAACGCATGGATGTTAACATCCTCTGCGCTGGTGCTTATGATGACGCCTGCAGGGCTAGCGATATTCTATGGTGGTCTGTCGAGACAAAAGAATGCTGTGAACACTCTTCACATGGTGTTCATCACTACGGGTGTAATTGCGGTGCAGTGGGCGCTCTGGGGATACAGTCTGGCCTTTGGACCTGATGCGGGAGGCTATGGATTCATAGGAACCTTCGATTGGGCAGGCCTGCAGTACGTCCTTCATGATGTTCCTTCAGTTGCATACGGTGGCATAGATGGTACAACAATACCTCACCAGACATACATGGTATTCCAGATGATGTTCGCTATCATTACACCTGCACTAATAGTAGCAGCGCTGGCCGAGAGGATGAAATTCAGTGCATTCATAATATTCATAGTCATCTGGGCAACATTCGTTTATGACTTTGCGGCACATTGGACATGGGAGATCACTGGACCTGATAATTATGGAAAGAATCCTGGATATTGTGGCTTTGGATGGACAGGCTGTCTGGGATCACTTGACTTTGCAGGCGGAACGGTCATCCATATCACGTCTGGTTGGTCCGGTCTTGTGATCGCTCTCATGCTTGGACGCAGGCTGGGATATGGTAAGATCCCAATGGAGCCACACAACATATCCCTTGTTGTCTTAGGTGCAGCTCTTCTGTGGACCGGGTGGTTCGGTTTCAACGCAGGTTCTGCAGCTGCAGCGGCCACAAACGCTACAAGCGCCTTCGTTGCAACGCAAATTGCTACAGGTATGGCAGCAGTAACTTGGGCTCTGATATCATGGGCACACACTGGAAGGCCCTCGACAGTTGGTGCAGCTTCTGGCGCAGTAGCAGGGCTAGTAGCCATCACCCCGGCGTCTGGATTTGTGTCGCCAATGTCCGCATTAATCATCGGCATCTTGGCATCGATTGTATGCTATGCAGCAGTTGCGTTCAAGAATAGGAGGAAATGGGATGATGCACTTGACACATGGGGCGTACACGGCATCGGTGGCCTTGCAGGCGCTCTGCTGACAGGCATCTTTGCAGAACAGAGGTTCACGCCATGGGGAGACAACGGTCTTGCATTTGGCAACCCTGCCCAGTTGTACGAAAATGCAGTAGGCGCATTTGCTGCACTTGCATGGGCAATGGGAATCACTGCAGTCATTATCAAGGTAATGGATATAGTATGGCCAGGCGGCAT
Organism: Thermoproteota archaeon; assembly: GCA_046732455.1. GTDB lineage: Archaea > Thermoproteota > Nitrososphaeria > Nitrososphaerales > Nitrososphaeraceae > Nitrososphaera. The sequence goes on from JBKPNF010000278.1 coordinate 14,079, forward strand.
AAGGGTCACTCCAAAGGAGGAAGAGGTCGGTCTGGACCTTGTTCAGCATGGCGAAAGGGCATATGTGACCGGATAGGACAGGTATTACCTATCTTTTCTTCTTCTTTTTTCATGCTCGCCCTCTCTATGGCTTTCAGAAATATGTTGAATTCGCCAGTAAAGGCTTTTGCTGTCAGGACAGATATCAAACCGCATTGGTAAACAAATAGTTATCACTATTATAATATTAGTAGTTGCTTTCAGTATGAATGCTCATACTAAATTTCTATAGGCAGGTGGAGCTTTGAAAGGGTATTGGGGATCTCCCTGTGGGACACTATGTCTAAAATAACAGAAATGCAAGCTACGTTCAGTTCAATACCTACATTAGGTGACCTGTCAAGCCTAGGGGGTAGGGTCTTGCTTGCCTGTAACTAATATTGTGATAGTTAGATGCGTTATCGTTCCTGCTGGTAGTCAATATATATACATCATATGCCTATGCATAAAGTCCCGACTGTTTACTTTGGATTTTCATTATCTTATATAGAAATCATGCATTAAGATTATATACAAGCTTTCGGTTTGCAGCTGATACCCTTGGAGTCTCAACAGCAAAAGGAAGCTGAGGTTATAAGTGAGGTTCTGCTCAAGGCAGCCAGCGAGCCAGAATTCAGAAACGAACTCATCAAGGACCCGGACATAATTTTGGAGCAGTATGACGTTTCACCGGGAGCCAAGCTGATCATACGAAGAAGCATTATAGATCTAACGCAGTAGCTCAGGAATTTTGGAATCAGCTCATTTTAGCCAATAATACCTACTAGGTGTGCCTTATATTCCTGTATTCATCGGTAAATTCTTTAGACTCGTTTATGCGCATACTTTGCAGTGAAGAGTATCTATAGTGGGTTACGCTAGTGCTGGTTTTAGACTTTTTCACTACCGTATTTGGTCTTGTACCACCAATTGCTTGGAATGCTATAAAAAAACAATAGGATTAGACAATACCACTGGAACAAAGGATATGAGGGTAAAAGAAGGTGACAACATTTTTGAAACATTCTATTGCTGCTACTTTTTGATCTTTGACACTGGAAAAACAACAACAACAACCACCCAAATGCAGAATGACCAAGCAAGCATGACTGGGAATATGAGGACAAACAATAACACTACAACCACCAATATGACAATATTTGAAAAAAATATATAACATCAATGGACAATGCAAGAAAAAACATAACCACACCCCAAACATACATACGATACACCTCGGTGTTGCAGAAGGTCCCAATCGAGCGGGTAGCACCGTTAGTCGAACAACTAGATAGTGTAACTTCCAGATCCTAGAACTGCATTCATGCATTCTACTTTGAATGTCTCTAGGAATGACACGGACAGACAGAGACAACATACATACACGTATGTGGACATTATGATCTATTGGTCATGATCGCGAAATAGAGGTGTGCGTGGGTGTGTGGGTGTGGCGGTAAGCATCTCGCTTGCATCAGAGTTCACTTAACACCACTTCATGGCACAGCTAATGTGTCGAATTAACCACCTACTCCTTCACAGAGGAAAACTGCCAGGAATCGATCCATAATGATAGTGGTACTCCGACAGCAGGTAGTGCAACAGGCGACAATATGACAGGTAGAGTGGTGGTAGTGTAATACTAAAACCTGTAGGAACTAAACTGATGTTAGTTTTTGGTAAGTGACTAAAACACTAGAGGAGAGTTATTTGATCTTGTTACCGAGATATGATTTAAGAAAAGCTAAGCTAGCAAACAGTAAAGGAAAATAGACCGGCTAACCCGTCCTCACAAGCCTTCTACCTGTGTACCACCTATAGATAAAGTACCCAGCAGCAATTATTGCTATTGCTACTACAAGCGGCCAAAGCACGTATATTAGTATAGCAGCCACTATCACAAGGACTGCAATAACCACCCAGTCAAGCATTCTTAGCGGTCTTGCCATAATAAGAGACTGATGAGCCAACATTGCTATTCAGTATTTGTAACGATAGTTATCAAGTATTTATCACCACTTTTTACCTGCAACCTGTCTTATATGATAGTAAAGATACTGCTGAGCGTATCCTGCATATTTGCCAAAATACTTTCTTGCACCATCCGACAGCTGCTCATACTGATGTGGAGCAATCTTATCCTGGAATTTGCTTTTGTGAAGCCAACCATAATGGCTGGCA
>JBKPNF010000279.1:0-10440 GCA_046732455.1 Thermoproteota archaeon
CACCGATTTCGTTAGCTGCGATGGTTGTAATATGACAGAACCTCTCTAAGAAGAGAGTTTAAATTCTGCTTTGTTGCATATTGCTAGTGAAATGTCAAATGTCAAAATCAATGAGAGTCCTAACCACTTTATAGTGCTGGACGCCATTGGACGGGGACTAAAGTCTTTTGACAAAATTGCCAAGGTTACCCGGCTGGACAGGGCCCAAATTGAGCTAATCATAAGTGATCTGATTGAGCAAAGACTTGTTATTCGCACTGAAAAAAAAGGTTTCCTTGGGAGAATTAAGGTAGAACTGAACATCAGCCACACTGGACTTCAATTGCTCAACGCCAAAAAGCAGGAACTAGAGAAGCAATGGCAGCAGATCCAACAGTGGCAAAACAACGGCCAGACGCAGCAGCTTCAAGGCTACATGGACAATAACCGTATGTGGATCCCAATGATGCTGTTCTCTGGTATCATGAATGCCATGTTCTTTATGTCCATGATGTCCATGTTGGGAATGGCAATGAGTCCTGCCGAAAGTGGTATTGTAGGCGACGAAGGAGCTGGAACCTCCGCAGATTCGGGCGAATCAGCTGCAGGAGCTGATGACAGTGGTGCCGGAGCAGACAGCGGTGGTGGCACTGACTTTGGCGGCGACTTTGGCGGCGGAGATTTTAGTTTCTAGTCTCTTCCAATTTTTTGACTATTTGCTTCTTTTTTGAATAGTATCTGGCTGCAAGCACAGTCAGAAACATTGCAGTTGAGACAAGTACTATTGTTCCTGCAGGCGCTAGATTTGCAGCATATGAAATTGCAATACCTGTCACTACTGAAAATATTGATATTGATACCGATATCAGAGCCGTTTTTCTGAATCCTTTGTTAAACAATAACGCAGTGACATTTGGGATCACCAAAAGTGACGAGACAAGTAGGATCCCTACAAGCCTCATCGACACAATGACTGCCACACTTGCAAGAATTATGAAAAGATAGTTTAGCTTTGAAATTGGTAGGCCACTAACCCGTGCTTGCTCTTCATCAAATGTGATGTACATCAGTTTCCTATAGAGCAGAATGATTATGAACAGAATGATGCCAGTCATTGCCAGTATTGCAAGAGTGTCCTCTGCGCTGACAAGCATGATGCTTCCAAACAAGAAGCTGAACAGGTCAAGCGTGAACCCGCCTGACAGGCTTATGAGTAGTATGCCAAGTGCAAGGCCGGACGAAAGCAGTATGGCGACAGTCGCATCCGCCGGTATCTTGGTAGACTGACGTAACTTTGTGATGCCCACCGCTCCTAGTATGGAAAGCGTGAGACCAGTCCAAAGAGGGTAAATGTTGGTGGCAAGCCCTATTGCTATGCCTCCAAATGCAGCGTGAGAAAGCGCATCCCCAAATAGCGAGTTGCGTCTTAGTACAAGAAACAGCCCGACCGTCGATGAGGTTATCGCCACTGCAATGCCCGCAATGAGTGCGCGCTGCATGAACCCAAATTCCAAAACTTCCAAAATCATCTATCTCATCCCATGTGAGTGTGGTTGTGTAGGTGCATGTGAGCCTGCATGCTAGATTCTGAATACGCCTTGAGGAGATCCGGATTTTCAAAAAATTCGTATGTCTTCCCGTGGAAGAACATTGAGCGGTTGATGCATGCCACGCTTGTGGCAAACCTGTTAACTGCGTCAAGGTCGTGCGATGCCCAGATTATGGTAATCTTGTTCTCCTGATTCAGTTTTTTCAAAAGCAAATAAAACCTGTTTTGCATTTCAAGATCAATGCCTGTCACTGGCTCATCTAGTATCAAGAGCATAGGATCGTTCACCATTGCCTTTGCTATCAGTACGCGCTGTTGCTGGCCGCCAGACAGCTCACCCACTCTGCGATCCTTTTGTTCACCCAGACCTACAGTTTCAAGCGCCAAAGCTATTTTCTCTTTAGATGTTTTGCCAGTAACAGTGATCCCAAGTGACACAATTTCTTCAACTGTTGCAGGGAAGTTCTGCTCAATCGTTTTCTTTTGCGGTATGTATCCTGTACTTTTGAAGACTTTACTGTTCTTCTTTTTGATGTCCTGCCCAAGAATCTTTATTGTGCCTGTGTAGTCATCAAGCAGCCCTAGCATACAGCTAAAAAGTGTAGTCTTGCCTGCGCCGTTTGGGCCTATTATTCCAAGTATATCTCCCTCATCAATTGTGAACGCGATGTTATTCAGAACCAAGCTACCCGAATATGAATATGAGAGCCTGTCGACCTCTACTATCTGCATTCTAGACCATCCTTCAGATTTGCAATATTCTGCTTCATCTTGTCAATATATCCGATGCCTGCTGCCTGTTCCCCTTTGTCCATCCCTTCAATTGGGCTCAATATTAGTACCTTGCCGTTTGGGATCTCGTTGGCAATTGTATCTGCAAGCCGGCTGTCAATCAGATCTTCTGAATAAATGACATTGATGTCTAGTTCGTTTGCAAGCTCAATTATCTGCTGAATCGTCTGCGGCAATATTTCATCCTCCGGCGAAACTCTATGGATGCTGTGCTGCCCCCCGCCATACCTTTCTGAAAGGTAGCTAAATGCGTCGTGAAATGCTATAAAGTCTGATTTGTCACAGCCGGCAAGCTCTGACCTGATAAAAGGATCAAGTGAGTCAATCTGTCCGGAAAATCGGTCAGCGTTTTGATTGTAATAATCTGCGTTGACAGGGCCTGACTTGGCTATCATATTGTGGATATTGTCTATCTGATGCTTTGCAAGCATTGGGTCTAGCCAGAGGTGAGCGTTAACTCCCGCAGTAACAGCAGCAGGACCTCCGTGTCCGTGCTCATCATCTCCCGCTGCCTGTTCTTCTTTATAATCAAATTCAATGCCTTCGCTAGTGTTAGCAATAACTTTGGCTTTCATGTCATCTGCCCATCTTTCAAAACATGCACCATTGATGACTAACACACGGATCGAGTGCCCTCTTGAAATATCCTCTGCTGTGGGCTTACCGTCGTGTGGCTCTATGCCTGCGGGGATAAGACTTGACGCCTCTGCTCTATCGCCAATAACTCTAGAGGTGAATTCGTAAAGCGGGTAAAAGGACGCAATAACTGTCATATTTTTCTGCTCTTCTCTATCTTGCTGAGCAAGCCTATCCGTCTGTGCAGGGGCAATCACTGCTAGCGGAGTTAATATGGCAATGGCTGATATAGCGGCTCTGGGCTGATCCATCCTATACTTCTGGTTGTTATTAACAATATATACCTTTGTTATTAAAAAATATGGAACTCTTTATAAATAACTTAATAATAATATACCATATTGACGATAGTTAGTATTTCACTTAATAACGATATCTTGACAGAAATAGACAACTTGCAGAAAGCATTAGGCTTTTCTGGCAGATCTGAGATTGTAAGAGCTGGCATCAGAAATCTTCTGGCAGAAGAAAAGGACAGGCAGGATTTGTATGGAGAGCTCTTCGCAGTCCTTTTGGCAATACATGATGAAAAATCCGACGATCAGGTGACAGAAATGCGACACGATTATGATAAGCTAATCACTACCCATATACACAACAAGATAGACAGAGACCGATGCCTTGAAATATTCCTGCTAAACGGCGAAGCTGCAGAGATAAAGGACATGACTAAGAAATTCCAGTCAAACAGAAAGATGGATCATGTAAAGCTGATAGCAATGTAATGTAGTAGTAGGATAATCCGATAATCTCTATGGCCACTTTTTTTACAAGTCCCATTGGGCTTGGACACGCAACCCGCGACATTGCCATTGCAGAGGAACTGAAAACTGACATCCTATTTGTAAGTGGTGAAGGCGCTTCAACCCTGATCGCAAGAAAAGGATTCAAGTCCCTAGACGTTTACAAGCCTGATAAATTCATTGTCGAATCCGGGCAGCTTCAGCATGTGTTCAAGTGGATCTTGAGGTACTACTTGTATTACAAAAAGTGCAAGGCTATTGCAAAGGAAGTTCTGAATAATCGCAATGGATTGATAATAAGCGATGAGGACTTTGCCTCGATTGCAGTAGGCAACAAGATGGGTCAAAGGCGCGTACTGATAACCGATATTACCGAAACTCGTTTTACAACTGGCCTAGCGTCAATAATAGAGAAAAAGATGAACAAGTCAATGCATAATATTATACATACATGCGACTGTGTCATCATTCCTGAGGTTGGAGACGACAGAGAAAATATCCGCTACGTTGGCCCTGTAGTGAGGCAGGTCAGTGCCGATCGCAACACACTGCGCAGACGATTTGGTTTTGAGAAAAAAGCAATACTTGTCAGCGGCGGAGGAACAGATGCTGGCAAATACCTGATTCAAAAGGCAATTGAGGTGCATCCTCAACTTCAAAGCAAGCTAGATTCAGAACTTATAATCGTGTCTGGCCCTTCGCTAATACTGCCTGATTCACAGAAATATCGTAACTTTGGTTTTGTCAGCAACATGCATGATCTAATCTATGCTGCTGATCTCGTAATATCACTAGCTGGCAGATCTACGATGGATGAGTCTGTGGCATATGGAACGCCTGGAATTTTTATACCTATAAAGAACCACTTTGAGCAGGAGGAGGGCGCAGCACGCTTTGGCTTCAAGTATGAAGATATTTTCCGACTTGACCGCCTCATGGAAGAAAAGATCGGATGCAGAAGCAACGCAATGGACATGAAAGGTGCCGCGAGGGCGGCTGAAATTATTTCGATGCTTATGTGATGTATACCGCTGTTGGAAAATCTTGTATCTCTGAAAAATAATATCCAATTTCCAAACTTGTAATCTCATTAAATTATGAATACCGTGGAATGCCACTTTATTCCATTTCTATCTTTAGTTTTATAATCATTCGTGGGTTAGATCATATTACTCAAAAATAGCTTGCCTGTATGTGATAAATGTAAAATATATACTTACTGACCAAACCTAAACATCATCTTTATGATTATTTAGATGACCTATAAAAAACTACATTTCTAACAGAGGAATATTAATACTCCTAGCCAGCTGATTCATAGCAGTGTGAAGCCAAGCACGCTTGAAGAACTACTTGGTCAAGATTACAAGAGGATATCAAAAAAAATAGAGAAGTTCATCTCTGACTATATTTCGAAAAGCTCCGCAAAGGGACTAGCAATAGGGTTGAGCGGTGGTCTTGATTCGTCTGTAGTTCTGAAATTAAGTGTAAATGCACTTGGGGCCTCAAAGGTGCTTGGACTTGTTATGCCAAGTGACACTACTCCAAATGATGATACCTGTCATGCAATAGATCTAGCCAAGGAACTCTGGATAAAATATCGCATTATTGATATCCATCCGATAATCAGAAAATTTGAAGAGATTCTGCCAGAGGACAAGGGGGCAAGAGGAAACCTGATGGCAAGAATTCGCATGAGCCTTCTATATTACCATGCGGGGATTAATGGATATCTTGTGGCAGGAACTTCTGATAAGAGTGAAATCCAAATTGGATATTTTAGTAAGTTTGGAGATGGAGCAGCAGATATCATGCCAATAGCTGGGTTGTACAAGACACAGGTGAGAGCCCTTGCAGAATATCTGGGTATTCCTGTGGTAATAATTCAAAAGAAGAGCAGCCCGAGGCTCTGGGACAAACACCTTGCAGAAGAGGAGATAGGAATGGATTATGAAATGATAGACCAGATACTGCACTTGCTAGTCGACAAAAAAATGCAGCTAAAAGATGCAACAAGAAAGCTAGGAATACATGCAAAGCATATCAATAAGGTCAACAAGATGATAGAAAAAAGTTTGCACAAACGTAGCCCTGCTGCTACCGTCTCTATATGATCTTTTGTTTGCTTGTAGATGTGACTCTAATTCCAAATTTGAAAAGTCTCATCATCAGTACCTCTTCAAATTTGATGGTATTGTGTGGATCTCAAAAGACGCACTCTGGCCACATTATCTCCCGGCTGCAAGGCTCTGTATCTTGCTCTGCAATGGAGTCAACTGCTAGTGGCAAACACTAGACCAGTGTTACATTGGGATACCATCCATGACATTACTCAAGAACAATGAGGACTTGATTGCAGATTGTTGCCGACACTTCTCAAATTGCGAGTGAGACATTGTGGCTGTGCAGCAGTTTCTTTTTAAAATGACAGACAGGCTGACTGACGCTTAATCCGGTAGCAAAGGCCGGCAGAACCAAAGCGGGTGTCCTGCGTGCACTTCAGAACCTGCGCTATAAAATAAAGAAAGAAAGAAATTTGCAATTAGCAGCAGTTTCAAAAATTATTTCTTTTTTTATATGTTCTGTATATCTTGATAATACATGCTCTCGATGTCGAGCAGAAATTGATCAATGATATATGTAACTTCTACTTCTGTTATCCTACATATTCTCAATCAAAGATGAGTATTGAAGCTGTTAAGAGGTGAAGTATGATAAAGGAAAATAATACAATATTTTTTGTCTAGTGTTGTAAGTTCGCTTGATCTTGTATTCTACTAAATATGCTCTGACTCTCTCACGGTATTTGTAGATGGTAATTCATATCTGATAATTCTAGTATGACCTGTCAGCATTTTGTGTGCTCTAATGTGTGAATCAAAGGCGAAAACTAACTGGCAATGTTTACATACCCACATAGATTCCTTATCTTTCATCTATCATATCCTATCTTCACTCATTTAAAAACAGTGGCAAGTCGATTTGTAACAACAACGAGCTGTAGAAAATAATCTGTAGCCTCGAAGGATTTACTACATCGCTAAATTTTCAAACGATCACTAATGATCCCAAGGAAGAAATTTGTCAATAGCCTGATAGGACATGGTTAAACTTGAACTATTGACCCTGTATCTTCTCTAAAGCTAATCGTTACGTCTGCATCTGGTAATATAATATGGCTACCTGAGCAAGGATAAATCTTCATTCTTTAACATGCCGATAACATCTATAGTGCAATACTGTAATGGTTTGTCAGACTTGCTTCGAGGATATAATCTCTCACCGCGACCAGCAGTTAAAAAAGACAACCATGGCAAAACTGATCTTTTATTCATAGATTGGTTTTCCTTCAGAAGTATACTTTTTAATCCTTCTGCCAGGAGGTGGTTCTGCATTAGTAGGATGGGTAGGCTGAGGAGTTGTTTGGTCTTTGACCTTTTCTACAGTTTCTTCTTTCTTGCGCCTTAGTTTATCTAGAAGACCCATGGATATTCTTGGATTGCAACAGATAAAAGGATTGCAAAGGAGATAACAGCGCAACTTAGGCTTAAAATTGAGTCTAACTTAAACGAAGGCGAATCAAAGTTATTATAAAACAAGCAACCCTTCTTGTTAGTGTTACTATCCTCTAAAAAAGTCCTTTTTGTTTTTTTATACTGCTATTACAGGAAAATGCATGAATGAAGCATTGTTGGAATGAAATGAATCGCTACCATACCCTCAAGTTTATGATGATGATAACTTCTTCTTCTTTTTTTCTTGCTGACAGTCTGAATATGTAGTAGATATACTGTCAGAATGAATATTCTCTCTCTAATTATCACTATTATATATCATTAGACTCAATATTCATCCACCATGAATCTAGACAACCTAGCCGGCATGTTCTCACAAAGAAGCGGAGTGCAACAATCCATGTCAAGCACTATTATGTCCACCATTATGAGCTATATGATGCAGAACTTTATGCAGAAAGGACTTGGCAGCTTCATGAATTCTGGCGGAGGCGACAGAAATTCAATGCAGTCATCATTTTCAGAGCTAGAAGGAGGAATAAATAATGACCCGCGTCATCCACTCGTGCAACAGGTAAAGAATAACTGCGGCTTACAAGATGACAATCAGGCAAGGATGTATACACAACAAGCCACAGGGCTGTTAAGAGAGAACGCGAACAATGACCCGCAAGGACTAAGCTCGCTATTTGGCAGCTTCGGAGGAGCAGGAGGAACACAACAACAAGGCGGAGGAGGCATTGGCAATGTAGTTAGTGGACTTTTAGGTGGTGGTGGCGGCAATAACGATAACCAAGACCCTAGGCAACAGCAACAACAAAAGAAAAAGGGCGGCGGATTAGGCGATATGTTGGGTTTGTAACTAGCTAGCTAAACTACCTGCGATTTCTTCTTGCTTTCTTTTTTTCGTTATATACATGAGATTCGCATAATGATAACTGATACAAAGTGAAGTTTCAAAATGATATCTGACTAACTATCTCTGTCTCGCGTTTTCAGCATTAATTCTATCTAGAATTCACATGAAGTAAGTCTCAATAACTCAACTGGTCGCTTGGATAAACAAAATAACCTAGTTTATTACTATTCTTGCTCGGGGGCCTCTCTCTTGTACTCAATGGGTGTCTAACAAAAGTCAAATTATTATAACTGGCCTATATTTTCATGCTGGAAATTAATAAATATACTTTAATCTCGAAATATCTTTGATAATATATAAATAATGCTATTTTTTAACTTTCGTCTTGGTTATGCCACAAGCAGCAAAATCAATTCTGTTTGTCGCTCTAATAGGCTTTCTTTCGGTTACCTTATTTACCTCATCTATCTTTTCCTGCCTTATTACGGCACGGACACAGTCGGCCTTTGCTCAACCAACACCCGTCTGTCCAGAGGGTCAGCGTTTTGATTCTATTGAAGGTCAGTGCGTACCAGACCAGGAAGTCCCATCTGTTGAGCCCGGTATAATAATGCCTAACAATTCCCTTACTCTTAATGTCGGCCGAATTACTCCTGGTACAGTTCCTGGTACGGACATTACTATTCCAGACCCTCTTAGGAATTGGTTATGTGATTTATTAGGAATCCCAATAGAAGCTTGCAGGGATGTTTTGCTTGCAGCTTCTGCTAATAGAACAGAAGAGTATACCGTCGCTAATGCTACAGAGTATATCCTTCCAAATGGTCTACTGGTCAGACTCGTTCCAAATAGTACAGTAATCAATGAAAGACTAGCTGCCGGCATGCCAGTCAATGTTACCACCAATCGTTCTGTTTCAATGGAAATTACCAATAGCACACAGCTTCAATTGCTTGAACAATATTTACCCGAAGTAAATGGCTTTATAGCTAACGAAACTGCTCTATTAAACGCTGATTTATTTAGTGGTGGTCAAGAACCCCTCTCCAAGAAAAGATGCTTTACGATACCATTTATTAAGGCTAAAGTTTGTATAGATGTGAAGATTACCATCGAAAGCTAGTACGTGGGACTCCACATCCAATCGATTTACTCTGTATATCGACAGACTTCTGCAAGCTAGTTTATCTCGGTACAGATGGCTCTGTTTGTTCACTGATGATTTTGCCGCAAGATATTCGCTAGTTGGCTGCATAAGCATGGTGTATCTAATGTTTCAATAAACCTACTGCAAGGTAGAGTAGGTAAGAGCGTATTGGTTAATCACTACATACAACCTGGACAAGACTATAGATACAAGATATTGGATGCCGTCAATGGGTTAAAGCAGGAAATTGAAGGATAGAATAAATGAGTTAGGTAGCCTGATGCTATTTTTAATATGACAATATCTTCTTGATAGCATCTTAGCTTTCAGCTACTTACAGGCAAGAACTTCAGCAAAACAATTCGACTAATTTCATAGCTACCTATCCATTTATGGAGAGGGTCAACCTGCTCAGACTTCCTTAGCCTAACTAGGAAGCCAATTATGTCTTCTCTTGTCACATCTTTAAAGGATTTGAGATTATAGAATTCAGCAAGCTGTTTTAATTTGAAGATTGTGTCGATACGATATCGTTCTGAAGGATTTACTTCAGTTTGCATGGCTAGAATATAATTAACTATGATTATGCAATTCTCCTTTGAAATCTTGGTTAGTAGATGCTCCTTTACAAAAGGTCTGCTGCCTTCAGTAATAAGGTCGAGCTTGCGGTCAAAGTTTAGGTCTTGTAATATTACTTCTTCTTCTTTCCATTTTCCTGCGATTTTTCTTACTACTAAACGCCATATGATTCTAGTCTACAAATATCTCATGGAGCCACCACGATATAAGGTACAATATTATTAGATATTATTATTGAATAATATGTCATACCACACAAAAAAACCCATTAGTAATTAATCATCAATGAAAGAGCAATACAAATTTGGGACTGCCATAAATTGCATTGACGGAAGAACTCAACAGCCTGTAATAGATTATATCAAGCAAAACTATGCCGTTGACATAGTAGACATGATAACTTTCCCCGGCGCCAATGGAATTTTCTCAAATGAATTGCGCCTTGCGGAAGCATCACTTGCAAAACATTCAGCATCCATATCTGTTGAGAAACACAACTCACGGATCGTAGCAATAGTTGGACATTATGACTGCGCAGGCAACCCTGGAGACAAGAGCCATCACTATGTTCAAATCAGAAAGGCTCTGCAAGAGATATCTTTATGGAAACTCCCTGCAAAAATCATTGGTCTCTATGTTAA
>JBKPNF010000280.1:0-1971 GCA_046732455.1 Thermoproteota archaeon
TCTGCTACAGTAGCCAATTCCAGTGAGATAGCCGACTGGCTTGCATGCGAGCTTGTAGAAAGCAACTGGCGACCAACAAAGCTAGTAGAGGGAGTCTATGAACATGGCATGATCAGAATGAGAGGCGGCAATACTTTCAGAATCAACACCTCAGGCATTTCGTCTGCAGTAGACATTGCTATTGATTCTATCGATGGAGGTGGGCAGGCACTCATATTTGCAGAAACAAGAAAGCGCGCTGCTTCGCTTGCAGCCAAAGCTGCAGAAGGCATCTACAAAGGACTAGACAAGAGAGCAAGAGAACTGGCAGTCAAGACATCCTCAGCAATACTAGCTAGAGGGGACGACAGCGAGATCACAAAGACGCTAGCGAAGCTCGCATCAAAAGGGGTAGCATTCCATCACGCCGGGCTTGCACCGTCAAGCAGGGAGATTGTGGAAAGCTCATTCAAGAAAGGCGTGCTCAAATTGCTAACTGCGACGCCGACTCTTGCTGCTGGCGTTAACCTGCCAGCAAGACGGGTCGTGATAGCAAGCATCCTGCGATACGACTCGGAGTATGGTAGAAATTTGCCTATCAGCGTGTTGGAATATAAGCAGCTGTGTGGCAGGGCCGGCAGACCACAGTATGATACATACGGTGAGGCCATAATCGTAAGTGAGTCCGGTGCAGACGCTGAAGACCTTTATGACCATTACATCCTTGGGAGCCCAGAGCCGCTTCGGTCTCAGTTGTCAAGCGACACTGCCATCAGGTTTCATTTGCTCTCAAACATTGCAACTGTACCGGGGATGAAAAAACCAGAGATCCACGATCTCTTCGCAAGGACGCTCTTTGCACGCCAGTATATGAATGCAACTGTCGAGGTTAAGGTCGAGTCAGCCCTTGAATATCTAGAGCAAGAAGAATTGATCAAATCAAGAAACGACCGCTATATCGCCACAGATTTTGGAAGACGGACATCACTCCTCTACGTTAATCCGGTTACTGCCGTCAAATTTAGAGATGCGCTCCGAGGGGCAGAGTACACGGCCGCCGCCACCAAACATGCACTTGGTTTTCTGCACGTCATAGCAAACAGCCCTGACTTTTATCCGAAATTGTCATTACGCAAAACGGATTATGAACAGCTAAGCATCCTGATACAACGTCGTGGCGATGAACTGTTATACCCTATAAGCGAGTACGACTGCTCTCGCAGCTTTTGGGCCTTGTATCAGTGGATAGAGGAGACGACGGACAAGGTACTGAGCGACAAAATGGGAGTTGAGCCCGGTGACATGCACAGGATGGTGGAGATGGCTAACTGGCTTGCCTATTCGCTTTACGAAGTGGCCAAGCTGCTGCGTCGTGAGGATCTTATGCCAGAACTTTATAACCTACGTACAAGGATAAGGTATGGAGTGAAGGAGGATCTGCTACCGCTTGTAGTGCTTGAGGGCATTGGAAGAGTGAAGGCTAGGGCACTCTATAACGCAGGTTTTACGGATGTAGCTAAGATAGCTAAGGCCTCGCAGGCCAAGCTTGCCAATGTGCCCAAGATAGGGCCAGCTGTAGCAGAAAAGTTAAAGCATCAGTTAAAGAAGAGGCTGGAACAGTAATATCAAATGCTGGACGGCGTTAACCTCATAATATATGGTGCAGCCGTGTCTGCCATATCGTTCTTTAGCGTTTTGTTCCTGATGCCTGCAGCAATCAGGTCGCTAACTGCAAAGCGCAAGGTGGTTCCCGACGCTCACAAGCCAGAAAAGCCTCAAGTTCCGCGACCAGCAGGTCCAGTAATCATGATTAGTATTGCTGCAGCGGAGACTGTACTCTTTGTCCTCACAATGAACATTGGAGTCCTTGCAGTACTTCTTACAACAGCGATCGCGTTTCTCGTAGGCTACATCGATGACAGCAGAGTCATGCCTGGGTGGTTTAAGCCAGTGGCACTGCTGGCTGCTGCCGTTCCATTGGTTGTTCTTGAC
>JBKPNF010000281.1:0-4663 GCA_046732455.1 Thermoproteota archaeon
TTTCTGCACCAAGTTCGACCATTCTGGCGTATACTCTGACTACATATGCCAGAGCACCCATGAATGCCACGACGACACCCATGTTAAACATCCAGTGGTTTGGAACTGCAAAGATTTCTTCGACGAACCAGAAGTGCCAGAGTTCATTTACGCCTATGGTAAACATCGTGGCCAAGTAGCCAATGATGGTGATTTTCAAACCGGTGTTCATTGAGTTGCCCGGACCTCTCAGGATTGGTACTTTTCTGTCATACATAGCCACCATCCCCCAACCTAGAGGCAATGCTACAAAGTGACTGTAGAGCCACCAGTGAGCAGGTGTGAATGCTGAGTCACGTATGGCTGTCTGGTGCAGCGAGCCATCAACGAAGTTGTCGACCTCTACTGAGGCTGCAATCGAACCCAATACGATGACCATAATGTAGATCTTCTTTAGTCTCTGGATCTCGACTTCCTTTGGTATCAGTGCTGGCATCTGAGCCATGCATTAAATTGTTGTGGTTAGCATATAACCCTCGATTAACTATGTGAACTAACAGAGTTAATGAAGGGTTTGTAAATTCTAAATGGATATTGTGCAAATATAGATCAAAGGCATCGTCAACTCTATGAGAGCCGTAGGCTAGCAAGGATAAGGAACTTAACAACAATAGTTTGAAAACTACCGAAGCTAATGCAAGCGCGCAGGATAGAAGAATTACAAAAACTATATGTAAGATGTATTCTTCTAGACATCAAGAGAAAGTAAGTATGGGCTTTCGCTATGTTAAACCTAGTGAGATTGGTCTGGTCTCACTAAAAAGTTTCATCGAAAATTTTACTACCGGATAGTTAATGTAATGCTAATATGGTCCTATCGATAAGGAATATTATTGTTAATTATTCTGGCGAACAAAGAGTACATGCTCAAAATTCCTAGTGCACACAAATCTTATCGTTCCATCTGGTTGTATAACACCGTTTCCCATTGGGGCACCGCACTCTTCACAGATTATTATTTGTCCTCCTTGTGACATATCGACTATATCATTTCGAGATGCTGCCTTGTGAAATAAAAATATGTATGCGTAGGTCTATGTGCGTCTATCACACTACATTATCGTGTGAAAGTCTCTGATACCGAAAAGATCATTCTTTTCTCAATCAACTTGTGGCCGGTTAAACTCTTATGATCGGCAGTATCGCTATGAAAAGCAAATTTCATTTTGCATTCATGACAAATCCATATTGCTTTTAGGTCATCTGGGTGCATTTTTTTCCCGCATCGGAGAGATCTATCGGATCATTCTATTTATAAGGTAATTAGTTATTTTAATGTCCTTTATTCTAACAGCTCACTTCTTATTCAAGAACCCTGTTGCTGCCTTTATGTGATATGTCTGAATTAGATATTAAGAAATTATTATTTAAATTTTGAGTCAGGCTATAATTTTTTAGCGCACGAAAAGAAAAGTAAGTCAATCAAGTCCCTCATACTCAAAGGTAGTACCCTGAATAGGCGGATCCGCCGAATCGCCTTCTACCTCAGATGTGAAGTCTCTTCTCGCTTCAAGTCTGACATCCCTGCTAAGTCGACCCATCTGACCATTATGCCTTAACGAAAGAGTCCGAAATATTTGTTCTCTAAGGAGTTTTTCTAATTGTTCATGTACACCTTCTGTGGTAAATGAGTGTGCATCCCACTTTAGTACTTCAATTTCAAGGGGGGGTTGTTCCTCGCTCATTGCTTTGGAGATAGTTCGTGTAAGTATAACTTAAATAATCCTTTTTGCATTATTAATAGATCCTGCAACGGGACAACGCTGATCATCAGCTTTTAGCGTTTTCCGCAATGTAGGCATGGGAACCTTTGCCCATCATCATTGTTTGACATTTGTTGCTGCTAATCCTCCTACTTTCTTTTTCATGTGTCATGGCTGCTATTATGGAACTATAGGCGAATGAAGCAAAAAAGAATACGCAACAGCAAACCATACAGTTCATCGAATCCTCTCAAGAGTGTGCTTTGAAGCAAGGCTGAACTTGACCTATTACGGAATAATAGAAAGGTCAGTGACGGCTATCATAGGGTTGTCAGGTCTAGACTACAAAAGAAGGTGGACCTGATCGTAAAGGAGGAATTGCCTTTGTTGATTGAAAGTGGTTTTGTACCTGATACAGAATTCTGTAACGTTACAGAAAACGGTAACGCTAGGGGGCCTAACTTGGCTAAGATACAGCCGCAGACTGGCGGGATATCGTCAGAAAATTCTAATGATTATTGCGTTAAAGATAAGAAAAATATGGGCCGACGGAGATTCGAACTCCGGACCCCCGCCATGTCAAGGCGGTATCTTAACCAGGCTAGACCACCGGCCCTAATACAATGAAAAATTTGTTGCCCAAATATATGTTGTAGATCGTCTTTGACATGGAAACTAACCCCTTACCCGACGTCCATAAGGCTGGCATATTTGGCATATACTCAAATTAAGTGTTGAAGGAGTACCATGAGCCGCTCGCAAACTATGGAGAGATGTTGTTGCGGCTCGAGCAGATATTATTCAACCAAAGATCAACACCACCAAGCACCTTGACTACATCATCATCATCCACGAGAGGGTAAGAAAAAGATACGTACGTATGAATATATCTAGCCGTCCGTTAAGAGGGGATAAGGTTAAGAGTACCATTGTGGTTTTTATTTTGCATTTGGACGGCGAATCCTTTCGGATGATCCAAGGTGACGCTCACCAAATAATAAGGTGCCTAACTGGCATGAAATTTCGGGCGGTTATAACTTCTCCCCCGTATTTTCGCCACAGGCATTACGGAGCGGACAACCACGAAATCGGCAGAGAGCAGACGGCAGAAGAATATCTCCATTCGCTTACCCAGATCTTTGCGGCATGCAGACATCTGCTTGCGGAGGACGGCAGCCTCTGGATAGTAATAGGAGACGCACGGCGGCAGCATGAAAAGTTGAGGATCCCCCATCGTCTTGCAGACAGACTCGTTCAATCTGGTTATGTCTTTCGCGAGGACATCATCTGGTACAAAAAGAACAACATCAGCAGCAGCACACGAAACAACTTTTCTCAGGCTTATGAGTATGTCCTGTTCTTTTCAAAGAACAGGCGTTCGTACGCAAACCTTGATGCAGTAAGGGTGAGGGGCAACGAAGCAGCGGAAGGGCGTAACAAGGAGCCCCCTGCAAACATGGTTCAGTATGTCCCTAAAGATCCAGACAGAAACGAGATCATGCGGATAGCCAACATCATTCATAATGCATCCCCTAGGACTCCACTTTCGCTGCTTCCAAGGACCTCAGAGATAGCCAGAGCCCATGGATATGATCCTGAAAAGTTTTGCCCAACCTGCTATCGCAAGTTCAAGCGTCATGCTACGCGCAGAAGGATAGGAGATCACAAGCACTATCCAATATTTGCTGTTTGCAACCCACGTGGAAAGAACCCATCAAATGTGTGGGAGATTGCCACAAGAGCACACTATGGCAATGAGCACTTTGCAATATTTCCTGAAGAGCTAGTGGACATCATTATCCGATTCGCAACCGAAAAAGACGATTATGTGCTAGATCCATTTGCAGGTAGAGGCACGACAGGCATAACAGCAACATTGCTTGGCCGCAAATTTGTAGGAATCGACCTTTACAAAGAGAATGTGGACAAGGCAAATACGAATATCATTAGAGGGTACAGCCTGCAGTCTAATGTGATTAGATCTGCGTCCAACACGCAGCATTGAAGTGTGATGAAAATTTGACAAGCAACGGGAATGAAGATTGTACAACGCAATCTTCCCAACTAGAGACGTTAGCTGCTTTCAGATCTTAGAGACCGAAGGGTGAAATGATACAGCTTCTTGCTCGATTTTGAATGTAGCGTACAATGAACCGTGTATTGCGCTACCATAGCCGCAGAACTTCCTAAAAAATAAATAAATAAATAAAGAAAGAAAGAATTGATTGATAAGTACAACCTAGAACAGTAGTTTGTACAGGAAGCGATAGCTTTTGATGTATCCTGAACCCACATTAAGACACACATAGGTAGAATCAAAATATGCATATAATCATTTAAGTTTGGAGGAAAAATAAGTCCTCAGTTCTGCTCCCAGAGCCGTTTTGCCGCTCTTATCTCGTCGAAATCAATTGAGACATGAATTTTTGGTTTCTTCTGTTGCATGAATCAAGACGTTTTGAGTGAATCAAGTCTCTGAAGCAATTAATACAGCAATCGAAGCAGCGTGAAGACAATATATAATCGAGCGTTAAAGGATAATAATCAACCGGCGGGCAAAAAAGGTTGAAGTTTGAACCTACCGTCAGCGGACGGGAAAAATGCGATTTCTGCATGCATAGCAGCGACTGTTTGTCATTTAGCATTCATTATCACAATTTGGCACGGTACCTTTTTATCACGCTTGCTTTTGCAGGGCTTCTTTCCACGGGATGGTTTGGAATACCTCTTATCCCGCAGTACCTTATCTATAATGAAGTAAACATACTGGCAGGTATTTTCACATTATTGAGCTCTCTTGGCACCATCTGGGGGGTGATGGCGTACCGAGAATTTACGCGGTCTATTGAGGCGGTGATAGAGGCAAGGATGGCCGCCCGCAGGTTAGACCCTATGATAGGGGAATATGAATACAAATCCTA
>JBKPNF010000282.1:0-12122 GCA_046732455.1 Thermoproteota archaeon
GCTCTTTTGGTTTATCGGGACATTCAGCAAAGGGATGAATCAGGCAATCTCTGGCCAGAGCTAGGATGCCGATTCTCAGGATTGCATCCTGTCTTTTAAAAAACCTGCCTGCCATTACCATATTGTCTCTGAATACCTTCCACTTCCTGTCCTTTTTGTTGATTAGCACTAGACCCTATGTTACTGTGTTTTTTTGCAAATGATAAAGATGATGATTATGATTTAACATATAGTCAAACCTCATCAGATATCTACAAAGAGTAAAGAAAAATAGTGGCACTATGTTTGTTGTTATGGATGTCAGCTCTCACAAAGATTATTACCGTGAGTTCAAAAGGTGAAAACGATATGATAGACATCACGCGCCAAACCGATGAAGCTATCAAGGAAAGCGGGCTACGAGATGGTATTGTTGTAATTTTTGTGTCAGGATCAACTGCATCAATTACAACCATAGAATATGAGGTAGGTCTGAAGAAAGATTTCCCGAAAATGCTTGCCAGAATTGCACCAAGTGAAGTAGAATATGAACACGACAATGCATGGCACGATGGAAATGGACATTCCCATGTGCGTGCATCCTTGATCGGACCAAGTCTTACGGTTCCATTTAAGAATAAAAGTTTGATGCTCGGTACTTGGCAGCAGATAGTATTACTTGAGATGGATACCCAACCAAGGAATCGCAAAATTGTGATGCAAATGATCGGAGAATAACAATAACGGTATTAGCAATATCATAGTAGTAGTAAAGGAGTTTTTGCTAATATTTCATAAACACAATCATATGAGCATTGGCAGGTGAATGGGACCACAAGATTTGCTCAGTATTCTCTGCTAAAGTTGTTGTCATTTCTCAGAAATTGTCACAGCTTCTATGAGGTATCCCATATTGAGGGCTTGACTGGATTATTGTTTGCATCAAGAATCGATGTTACCACGCCGTAGATGGGTTGGCCTTTGAAACGATTGTCGGTATCGGAAGGATAAAGTAAGATGCTTATTATGTTGCCATTAAAAATATCGATTGATAGGGGAACGTTTTGCCATATTACCGTATCATTTGTTAGTACATCTGCATACCCAAATAATGAAAGGCTGTAGTTATTTGTAGGATTCAAAAGTAAACTGCTTGAAAATCCTTGACCAGGAGAGGATAGGGGCTCTGCTGCTGGTGAAGAAGAAGAAGATGAAGATGAAGATGATGATGATGATGATGATGATGGTATTACTATGTTTTCCAAGTTCTCAATAGAGTATACCTGCATTTGCGTGCCGTCCTGAAGGCCCATTATGAAATCGACTTGGAAATAATTTACCTCCCCATTTACTACATCCATCGACCAGTTCCCGACGAGCACGTAAATTGGTAGTGAATCATTCACATTTTCTCTTATGGCGGGATTGAGTAGATCACTGACCAGACTTCCTATTGCTCCATCAAAACTAAAAGTCTGAATAGACCCAGCGGCATTTTGGTCATCTTGATTGGTCGTAAGAGAGGTTTGAGCCTCTGCTGATAAAATACTCAGATAGTTTGTCGAATTAGGCAATAATAACATCAAAAGAACAAACGCAACGGACAGTACTATTTGTCGATGGATAAATTCAAACCTCAAGGTCTCCCTTGCAGTAGTGCGCGCCACTATCCGTTACCGCCATTTTGCATCTAACAGTAATAAATTACATCGTATTTACAGGATATTCCTGCTCCGAGCAAAGAACGGAATTTGTGCCCGAAACTTTGATGAATCTTCAATATGTAGTTCTGTTAAAATAGAGCTCTGATGAAGGATATATTTATTGACGGCGGAGAAGAAGAAGCAAAGACAGGTTGTCATTTCGAGGAGTGCCGCAAATGGAATTATCAGTTATTCCAAGGCGCTTCACCCGAACGAAGGTATTCTGATTCTGCAGGGTAAGCTGACTAAGGAGCAGGTCGTTATTGAGGGTCTTGTTATTCCGCCATTTGCTTCAAGCGGACCGTATTACTCGGGATTTTCCAATTATAATTTGCCTTTTGACAACTCATACGTAGGCAGCGCTCACTCTCATCCTGGTGGTTCAAATAGGCCGTCGCTGGAGGATCTTAATAGAGGGTTTTATGGTGCGGTTTCAATCATAATCGCTCATCCCTATGAAGACAATACAATAGCGGCTTATGACAGGAATGGCAACAAATTGGATTTTAAGATCGCCAATTCCTCCTGATGATTTTAATTGCAGGCTAATGCGTCGAGACGAATTGAGGATAAGAGAGATGACCTTTCTTTTTTGTAACATGTAGAGCAATACTCAATATTATAACTGTCATACTATTTCAAAAGCATAGCAAACCAATTGCATGGTTTGTAAATACAGAGTAAGCGGCAGTAGTTAGCCTTGTCGCTCAAATTCGGTTCGGTTGCATGTGACATGGCAATATGTCTTAATAATGCAGAGATCATTAGGTATTTCTTGACAATGGTTAGTTATAGTCTTCTGTGATCTATGAGGCCCTATGTAATTTCTAAATCTTTCCTAACTATACAATTTTGTACTTTATCGCTCAAGTAGCAGGTAGCAATCAGGCCGACTAAAGCTTCGATAACTGTCCATCCATCCACAAACCCGTTCCAATAGTAGGTTAGCGAGCTACATCCCTCACCCTCTATTTTCATTGGCCACATGGAGATGGTAATCACCGAAAGGATCAGGCAGTTGCTATCTTACGTGGTCTTTATCACAAGTTTTCCCTTGTAGGTTCAATGTTGCAAAGTAATGAGCAATAGCACAAAGGGTCAAGCAGACCCGGTTTATGGAGAAAATGGGATAAGACTTGTATATCGAAGAAAGGTAAAACGGATGAAGAATCTGAAATTTTTGGATCATAGCTACAACCCTATCACCAGGAATTAAAGGTTAACACTATGAAAGAGAAGACTGTTACAGATACCTTTGCAATTATCCTGACTGAAATGAAAAGAAAGAAAGGTGATTGTGGCTCATTCGCCTCACCTATCCCTATTGAAGCACTGGCTGCCCGTTGAAAGTAAGCGACTTCAGCGTTTGCTGGTTGTGTTGGACTATACTGCCTGGAAGAGGCACATAATGTAAGGGTGATGCAAATTGCTGTCCATCTGTGATAGCCCAATTTACGAATTCAGCTAGAGCTTGTGCCTTTTCCATGCTGTTGATGTTGGTACTTAGCTCCTTGTAGAGAAGAAGGTAAGAGAAGCTTGCGATCGGATATGAGTCCGCTCCTGGAGGGTCAATAAGGCTAACATGGGTCCATGACTGATCACCACCTGGCAGTGAGATAGAAGAGGTGCTACTGGTACTGTTAGCTGTGCTAGTATTATTCATAATTATTGCAGCTTCAGCTGCCGCCTGTGTTGAATTTAGTGTAGGTTCTACAAAATTTCCTGCCTTATTCATCAAAGATGCATAATCCATGTCAGTTGTAAGGGCATATGTCAATTCAACATATCCTATCGAATTTGGTGTACTCTTTATTGTGTTAGAGACACCCTCATTGCCCTGTGCTCCTAGACCAACAGTCCATTGTATAGATTTTCCTGCCCCGAAGGTCTGGTTCCATTCTGGGCTTACCTGTGATAGATAACTCGTCCAGATAAAGGTGGTGCCTGATCCATCAGACCTGTGTACTACAACAATGTCAGCAGCTGAAGGCAGGGGAACGCCTGGATTGAGCTCCTTGATTCTTGCATCATCCCACTTTGTAATCTTGCCTAGGAATATATCTGAGAGAACTGGTCCTGTCAATTTCAGACCTTTATCTATGCCTGCGATATTATACGCAGCTACAACTGAACCTATTGTTTCTGGAATATGAACAGGCGTTGATGATGATAGAGTCTGCATCTCTTCTTGGGAAAGCGGAGAATCGCTAGCCCCAAAGTCTACAGTCTTTTCTGTGAACTGCTTGATTCCTCCACCACTTCCAATAGACTGATAATTTATGTTGACGCTTGGATTTACAGATTGGTATTCCACGCGCCATGTGTCAATCAATGGAAAGGGAAAGGTTGCCCCAGCACCGTTGATTATAAGATTTTGACCTTGAGCTCCTCCTCCTTGCTGCTGGAGTTGAGACGGCGGCGTTATCTGTCCATATGCATTTATTCTTTGTTCCGTGGTTGCCCCAAAGTATGGCACCATCAGTATAATGATCGCAATACCTGCAACCGGCAATAACGCATAGACAGAGTTTCCTGCATTTGGTTTATTCATATCTCTGACAGGAACCCATTCTTTAAATTAGTTCTAGCTATAGTTTCTATTGAACACTGTTATCTATTGTTTCCATGTAGATATCATGTTAAATAGCCGACGAGTGCTTCTTGCGAAGGCTATGTTGGAAAAGCGAATGAGAAAAGCTTTCATAAAATACTAGTCAGTACAGTCGACGAATCCATTTGAAAAGTCCTTGGAACTTTGACTACATTGAAACCAGGTTGGTCCCACCAACATGTCTTCATTTGAGGCCTTACCTCATACTCTTGTAGGATATGGAGCATGCGAAAGTTAATGGATATGAAAGAGTAAGATCATAATGATGTGCATTAATAGTGGCTGATTTTCGCAGTCTGGGCATTTTGATTGCATTGATAGTTATATCTCTGAGTGTAACTCTGGTTATTCTATACCTAATGAAATTGATACGGGAACGGTATAGTCGAAGGAAATATCGCTAAGTCCTCCTCACCGTATTGCACTCCTTTGATATTATGCACATCATAGGCTTATGTCGCCCAAAAAGATAGAATAGAGAGGCCTATCGTAGTAGACGACTACGTTACTATGGTTACTGAGTTGCAACAGGTCAGGAACCATTCATGTGGGTTAACAGTAGAGGTATGGAGAGCACGCCATTCATAGACTTGTATTGTATCCTTCCTTAAAGTCCGGGAACGGCGGGCATATATCAAAAGGAGGTGAGTTCTGTCATTCAATAAATCCGTAATGCTCCAGCTTTAGGTCTTCCTACTGTATCAAACCAAATCCAACGGCATAATACTTGAGTTCTACTACTTCAGGCTCAAGTGCACTGGTCTCTCGTGTTATAAGAGTATCCGTAAAGTCTCCCGACGGTGGGTGAACTGTTTCCCCTATATCTATAATCTCTGCTCTATCCGCTGCAACATTAGGTGCTATCTCTTGATAGTACCTTGCACCCAATAAGATGGTACGTGGCAAGCTTATGTCCGGTCGATTTGCATCCTCTCCAGCCCGCCACGCGCCTTCATGACCAGTTATCTTTCCATTCTCGTAAATATCTACCTCTTCGCCAAAGTAAAACACGCTGTTTGTCTCTTCATATATTGCAAAGAAGTTCCTTGATATTTCGACTAAATCGCCACCTTCTAATTCTCTTTCCTCTACCACCCTGGTTTGAGTGCCATTGACTTCTCTTGTTTCATTTAACATTGTGATAGTTAATTCAGCAGCATCGCCGCCATCTTCTCGCTAAGCGCTAACTGATAGTTAGACTCAAGTATGAAGAATGGGTTTCTTCCCGTTGAGCTAAATGTACAGTTTTCGGCTCTAAAGGACGTAGTATATTCATTTTCTCCTTCGGATTGTCCTTCGCTATCGTTTTGTGACACTAGGGTTTCTGCAGCACTTTCTCGTGCATCATCTTCTTCCTCATCATCAATCGTTGATGCCGTCCCTTCTATTGAGACCCACTGCATCAATGAAATGTCTTGAGGATCCTTGCCATCCGTAGTGACACTAGTTTCGATTCTTTTTTTTGTGTATCGTAGGTTTGAGCAATTACGCCAGAGGTACTTGGAAATGCTACCATTGCCACAAGTGCTGCTACGGCCACAAATGCCAAAAGAATTCTATTTGTTTGCATTGTAGCAAGGACATCTGGCTCTTATTAAGAAATGTGATACAGTGGACTAATTATATGATAGACCCTATGTAAATAAAAGTGGACCTCAGTTAAGTATTGTACCATAATACGTTAAATCAAAGTGATAATACAGAAGAGGGAGGCTTGGGGATAAGCGCCTCTTCCAACTGCGATAAGGATAATACCTGTCAATCTATAAAGAATAGGAGCGAGTCGGTCGGTTGGCATATGAAGGCTCACCACAGCCCGAAGACAACACGGCAGACCAAATACTGCGATTTATTCAGGAGAATCCCAGTTGTCACCTCCGAAAAATCAAAAAGGAGCTTGATTTAGCAATGGGTACAGTTCAGTACCAACTTGAAAGGCTGGAGAAGGCAGGGAGAATAACTTCTCAAAAGCAAGGCTTGCACAAGTACTACTTCGTTATTGGGGCGTTCGAAGAAAATGAAAAGCAGCTGTTAGAAATTCTAAGTAATGAGACTGCACGGGAGATTCTTATGTTTATTGTTGAGCAGAAGTCTCCATCACAAACTGAAATCAGCAAGCATATAGGTATCTCCTCCCCATCCGTTAGCTGGCAGATAAAGCGTTTACAAGACTATAGAATAGTTGATGAAATTAAGGAAGGCAAGTTCAAGCGATACAAATTACATGGGGATTCCAAACAGGTTGTTGCGTTGTTAAAGAACTACTACCCTGGCATCTGGAATAGGTGGAGCAACAGGCTAGCTGAAATGTTCCTGTCCTTATCCCAAGGAGAGGAACAATTGTGACAGATTTGCTATCGATGCCTATATGGTTTTTCCTGCTGTCTTGGCTCATACGACAGGTAGAGAACGGAATTGGTGCCGGTGGCAATGATGAGCCGGACGAACAAGGTGAAGAGAACGAAACAGGCTCTGAGGGAACAGGGACAGATGAAGTAGGAGTTGAACAAATGGAAGTCGAGCCGTATGAACCTATAACGCAAGTAATCAAGATAGCAATTGCAGCATTTTCGCTTCTGCTACTTGCACTCTCGATCTCTGCCTACAGGAAAACTGCATTTAAAAAGATACTCTATGCAGCGGTAGCATTTGGATTATTTGCATTACAAATGTTTGTTGATTACTTGGAAGATGCCATTGAGGCATTCGATACTCCATACACCGACATTGTCTTTTTTGGGATTACTCTGGCTATTCTGGTCTTGTTCTTCATGGCCATTGTGAGAAGGAAGTAAAGGATGAGAGTGTACCAAGATGGTCCCTGCATTCTTCTGGTATGCATCGTGCAACATAGCGTTGGTATCCTTATATGCGATCATCAACCCAAAAATAAATTTGAAGCAGATATTTCAGATGATACCGACGCCATGAAGGGTAAGCTTGTTACGTGAACCTAATGTGAAGTTTTTCTCGAATCCCTTCTTGGGACCTTATGATTTAGATGCTTTTGTTTTTCATGCTAGGCATAGAAAAAAGCAAAAATATAGTTTATTGTCAAGCTACCCTGTAGTAATTTTGCAGGGATTATCGCTTTTTTATAGCCAATTTGAGACCCTAACCGGTTAGTTTGTATAACATTTTTGACCCCATTAGGCCCGCCATATATGACATTTTTGTCATTTATCTAATATAGGGGAGCTTCTTTTATGAAATTTTGTATATAAGGCATTGACGTTTTTAATCAATTAAAATTGATATATATAGTGGTGGCCTATGCGACTGATATTATACAAATTGTAAAAAAGAGGTTAATTAATTCCTTTAAGCAACATACATAAGAGCCCTTCTTCGGATAAGTTATATCACAGCATCATCCTACAGTATTACTAACCGTTCTGCAACCTCCTCCCAAGGACACGACACCATAATCTGCTTTTGTCTCAGCCTGTTTTAGCAGCTTGCCACCTTTCCAGAGTTGGATTGTAAAGGGGAGGCCATCACCCTCATTCCTCCGCTGGATAGCAAGCGAATACGTCCCAAAGAATCCGCTGCACGGTATAGAAAAGTACCCTGTGTTGCATCCCTCTTTTGCGGTCTGGACGTTATCACTTCCCATTACAGAGCCACTCCAACAATCAGGCCTCTGTACGACAATGATTACCAGAGCGCTACCTTCAAGGTATTTGCTAATTACTATTCCTTCCGCCACTCGTGTCATATTCACATGGTTTTCTTGTTGAGGGTAATTCCAACCTTGTTGCTGCATGTATGCTCCTACTTCACGTATTAAGGCAGGAGGGTCTGAAAGTGGGTCTGGTGGTGGTGGTGGTGGTTCTTGTTGTTGTGGTTGTGGTTGTGGTTGTTGACGTGAAGCCGGCGAGCTACTATTATCTCTACTGAGATTAGCACTGTCAATACTTTTAGCCAGATTAACGAGAGCATACACTACGCCCAAAAAAACCAAGAGCGAAATGACCACAATTCCGACAATTTTTGTCTTGTTTGTTTTTTTCCTTACATTATCATTACTGTAAGCGCCGCCAGCAGGGGCTGCACTTACTAAAGGAATGGTTTCTCCGCAGTTGGAACAAAACCTTGAGGCTGGTTCAACCTTCGCCCCGCACTGAGTACAATATGACCCAACCTCAGCCATACTTAATTTTCTGAGAAGGCATTATTAACAATGGCAGGAAAAATGGATACGAAGATTCAAAGGTTCCCTTATTAGGATACTTATCACAGAATTTATTATTCTAGCAGTAACAAAGGGTACAAGGCTTATACGTTGAGGTTAGCATCCTTCTTTGGAATGGCTGAAGATAATCAGGTAAGATTCAATGCGCAGGATGCGGAAGAGATTTGCAGCCCTGACCCTTCTGCCGTCACACCTGAAGACAAATAATAATCCCAACAGTCAATGAAAGGGTTAGCGTCCGAGAGAACCGGATTGCAGTATTATCGACGCTAGAGCAGTACATTACTGTATTAAACAGGGGAGCCATACCAGGTACTGAAGCACAATTGATTAATCTTCAAGATTTTGATGCTGCTATCGGTGTCAATGATTTAAAGAACAATCTAACATTCAAAGCATATATTGGCTCTACACAAATGAACGAATTTCTGACGATTCTCATGTAAAATGGCCTGCCAAGCTATAATGAATTAACACACATATATTTAGAACCACAGAAAACCATCTTAGGTTCATTAACAAATATAATCAGCTAGGGGACAAGAAGAATGCATCATTATCATCAATACAATAACAACAATCGAAAACAGCAACAAATCCAGATATCAAGAGAAGAAAGTCATTGACCTAAAGACAGATGGAATCAAAATGTTGTTGTGATTGTTTTGCGACTTGCATTATCTTTCGACGAAATTCCAAGTAACCCTGGTGTAAGATTCGTCCCCATAATCTCTGCGAAGTCTTGCAATAGCATCTTTTAGGTCTTTGGTTTATACAAAAAGAAAACTTGAGATCCATTTTAAATTGGGTGTCATAATATTGCTTGTTTCGACATTGAGATAGGAGACGACCCATTGTAACTTGCGGGTTCGGTGGAATGCAGCTGAAAAATTCAGACGAATCTCAAGGACAAGGATGGTTGAATTACAAAGACTTAATGATGTAGAACATATCGCAACTGAATCTTTTAATTACTAAAAGAAATTAGATTCAAGATAATCGCCTCTAATTAGCCATTATTGAAATAAAACCAAAACAATTCATTGCATACAAGCAGCAGGCTTATTCTCTGGCTTAAGTCAATTATTTTGCTTGTGACTCACTCACTCTGGTTTCATAGGATCTTATTTTTATTATAGTGATTATTACTCATACGCTCTGTATATATTATGTCAACAGACGCCTTTGTTCCAAAGGTAAAGCCAGAACATATTATATCTTTTGGCGATGCTATTTTTGCATTTGCAATAACCCTTATGACATTATCAATAGATATACCTGATTTACCTCCCAACTTAACAGAGCCACAGCTTTTAAGCAGACTTTATGAGTTGTATCCCCAAGTCGAAAGTTATATTATCAGTTTTGCAGTCATTTCAATATTCTGGGTTTCATATCATCAGGTTTTCAACTTTATTACAAGATCCCATATTTCTATGGTTTACCTAAATTTATTATTCCTTCTTTTAATAACGTTTTTGTCAATCACTACCTCTCTTGTCATAGAATATGGCACATATCAAATTCCATATGTCATCTACTGCGTTGTTGTAATTATGACTAGTTCCTTACTTGCTCTCATATGGTGGCATGCATCGAAAGATTATAGACTCATTGATAAGGACATTCATCCTCTTTTCATAAGAGGAATGATGGTAAATTATATTTTGATTCCTTTCGTATTTGCTGTTTCCATC
The DNA here is from genome assembly GCA_046732455.1 of Thermoproteota archaeon. Lineage (GTDB taxonomy): Archaea > Thermoproteota > Nitrososphaeria > Nitrososphaerales > Nitrososphaeraceae > Nitrososphaera. The sequence goes on from JBKPNF010000282.1 coordinate 10,186, forward strand.
CTTGTCTCCTTCTTTAATCTAGATGTTGCTCAATATTTATGGTTGGTTATCGTTCCACTAAACATTGCAGTTAAAAGGAAATACAGGCACTAAAAAATTGAGACTTGGGTTCGGTGGGAGAGGGAACAGATTTGACTCTATTATCCCACCATTAATGATATCGACCTCGGATGTTTAGTCAGACCAATTTTGGAAGTTATTTACCTAATGTTCCCATAAAGAATGAATGGACATACTATCGCATTGGTTAATCCAAAAAAATAGGAAATTATCAAACCTTCAAGGCCGGCGATCTGTGTAGTTGGCACCGTATGGCAAACTGACTAACACTGCACCTCACTTTAGGAAACGGGGATCCAAATGCGTTCGTTGTAAGCCTGGATTTACACTTCAATAATGGAACAGACCCTATGTAAATGAATGATTTGAGAGATTTGTTTATTGTTGAATGACAAAGAAAAAAGAATGAAACACTGAAACGAATTATATCTATCTTTTATAGTGATGATAGCGGCCTGAGGCCTTCATTTGTGTCCTTACTACATTTCATTCGCATCAGGATAAGTTCCAAATTAATTCAGAAAATTATGCAACAAGCTTTTTAAATCGTGAATCTCCCCATATTTCTCAAGAGCAGGATCGGTTGGCGGTTTCTTCTTATAGCCACCCCAATCTTGTTTCAATACGTCTTGTAGAATTTTTGAAGCTCCTTCTTTGTCGTTCAAAAGAGATTTAACACAAGCTGGATTATAAAGAACGACGAGAGAAGAACAAGGATAAACTTTATACTAGCAATAATAAAAGAAGTAAATAAGTTAGTGATTTGATATCAGAGTCACGAGCAGGTTAGCAGCTTTTTACCAGAAGCACAGAAATGTTCTACAGCTTAATAAGAATATGATAATTTCAGGTGCCGCAGGATTCTTTATCAGTGCAATAGCAGCGGAGGTCTATTCTACATACACTGAGGATGACCTGGTTGATTCAGTAGCGACGGTTCTTACGGGTTTTGCTGTTTCTAGTGTTGTATTTGCCATTCTTTTTCATATGGATAACAAATACATGTATATTGACAAATATACAGGAAAGATAGACTTCAAGAATCTTAAACAGGTTCTCAAGAAGCTGATAGCTGGTTGGTTAGTATTTGAAATAGTCAACAACTCCTCTAGGTTCATCATACTATACCAATTGTTCACAATGGACGTGGATCCATCCAATGCATCGATGTTATCGTCTCTGTCCGCATCAAGCCTATCATATCTGTCCATAAATTTAATGTTAAGACGCTCTGGGCTTTTTAAGACAGGGAATAAGACTGATTTCTATTTGAAGAAATAAGCATTGGGATTTAATCAAAGAAAGGCTGTAACCTTTGCTATTTGCCTGCTAAAACGGTTTAAATAATTAGTACGCTAAATTTGATCAGATGTGGTTATGAACCTGACACTTAACAACATCATAGCAGGGTCGGGAATGGATCTAGATAGTATTGATATAGTAGCGGCACCATAATCGTCAACCCTCCTCTCTTGTGCATCCAGAAGATGCAGTTTTCCTACACTAATCCTAACTATAATACCAAATACTTCCAAGTCCACACAATTAACAATAAATTCTTCCATTTTGACAAGTTAACGGGGAATTGCCTATAAGCCAATACAAGATTCACTCAAGTCTGCAACAGCTAAAGAATACTTACTATTGAAGGAGACATACCACTAATAATCAAGGTAGCTTTGTCAGGCGCAGCTTCTATCGAGTAAGATTACTTGACATTTTGCTGAGTGGTAGTAAGGATAAAAGATACACACCAGAGGAAGTTGCAGAGGGCATAGGAACATCCACAAACACAACAAAGAGGGTAATGGTTGAAACAATTGTATCTGACTCCTTAGTGAATCAGATTCTTGATGATATATCAAACAGTCTTGACC
>JBKPNF010000283.1:0-7081 GCA_046732455.1 Thermoproteota archaeon
CGTTCAACCATGTTGGTGTATCCGTTACTGATATAGACTCCGCGATGCGATGGTATCAGGATGTAATTCAGATGACCGTTTTGGTTGAACCTATGGAAATAACTACCTATGAAGATGAGGAGAAGAATTATGATCGACATCTTGCTGCCCTTGTGAGGACGATCTTTGGACCTGGGCTTGGAAAGTTCAAGGTTGTCATATGAGTTCTGATAACGGAGTGGGAATTGAGCTTTTTCAATTCATTGAACCTGCTCCCGAGTCACGTCGAGAAGAGGAAAATAATGTTGAGTACTGGAAAACAGGATATTTTCATATTGCGTTGACCGAACCTCACATTCAAGAGCTTGCCGAAAAAATAGCGTCAACTGGAGGTAAGCGGAGAACCGACGTAATGGAATTAGTTCCGGGCTCCGGCAAAAAACTTTGCTTTTGCGAGGATCCTTTTGGCAATGTAATTGAAATCTATTCACATAGCTATGAGCAGTTCCGGGCTGCCGCTCAGCTTTAGGCTCGAACTTTAAATGTTTTATCCAGGGAGCTTGACTCAAAGGTAAGCATGGCTAGCGGATCAAAAAGGAATTTTGATATCCTAAAAATTATTTGTTGCTCGGCTCGGCTCGGCTTCTTGAGGTAGATGCCTAGCAAACTCCTCTAAATCCATGACCAAGCCATAGTAGTCTCTTACAACTTCGAGTGTGGACTCGGAATGCTTGATGTTGCCTGATGCTGTTGCATCTGAAATGAGTATGACATCGTATCCTTCGTTGAAAGCATCTCTCAAAGATGCCTCTACGCATATCGAGGTATCTATTCCACAGAACATCAGAGTATCGATTCCAATACTTTCCAACCAGACGCTAATTTCAGTGTCTTGGAAAGCCGAATCTCGTCTTTTGATGACAATGTGATCCATTGGAGATGGCTTAATTTCATCGACAATGTCTGCATCCCATGTGCCTATTACGCAGATTGGCTTTTTGCGTATCCTCTCTTCCCTTGACTTCGGAAGTATTCTATGAGTGTTTGTTAAAAGGTCGATGCCAGATTTTTCACGTACTGCCTGAGTATAAAAGATTGGTATTTCAACCCTCCTGCAAAGTCTGATCAATTTTGATATATTTGGGACAACTTGCTGATAGCGGGAAATATCCATCCTAAGTTCATCGTATGAGCCGCCTTTGCTCACAAACCCGTTTTGAACGTCTATTACTATGAGCGCTGGGTTAACATTATGTCCCTGTATGTTGATAATTGTCATACAGAGACTAGAAGATCGAACTGTATTAATAAATTTGAAGTAACTAGCTATTCGCTGGCAACAATATCGATGTTATAAGATGAATTGGTAAGAAATTCCGGCCGAACCCCATGCCAACCCTTTAATGATAGAAGGATTTTCCTGTTATATGGGTCAACTGCAGCGTGGAATCTTCCCTTGCCGTCTATGCTGTGTTCAAAGGCAAAATGGCCATACTCTGGCAGAAGCGACCCTTCTATCTGCGGGTTGAATGAGACCTTGTTTTCGAGCATGTCTAATTTCATCCCAAGCATCATTTCGCGCAACGCATGAATGTACATGCCAATGGACCATGCCTGCAGGATGCATGAATTGAACGGATCCGGTTTATCTCCTCTGTACGTTTCTGCAAACATGCCGTTCTCCGACAGGATACGCTCGGCCATGCAATTGACATAGTAGAGTGCCTGCTCTCTCCTTCCAGCCTTGATTTCGGCAAGCGCGGCCCATCCTGTGACTAGAGGCCAAACAGCCCCGTCATGATAGAGAGTTGGATAATACCGTGGGTCCACGTTGCTGAGCGTTCGGACACCCCAGCCAGTTGTCATGTCCTGTTGCTCAATTCTTTCAAGCACGGATCCTATCTTGTGGGGGTCTCTGGCAGCGTCTGTGAGCAAAAGCACCAAGGCGTTTGGCCTTATGCTTGGGTCTTTGGAGCCATCCCTTCTTATTGTATCATAATAAAAGCTCGTTTCTTCGTTCCAGTATTCATGATCAATTTTAAGCGCTAACCGCTCTGCCTTTTGCTTCCATCTCTTGTGGTTATAGCTGTCTCCAACTATACTCGCTAGCTCGCTTCCGATCTTCAAGTTTTCGTAAAATAGAGCCTGAACGTCGTTTGCGCTTTTTCTCCTATCTATATGATCCATCCAAGTTGAATCACGGATAGGAAGCTTTTCTGCTGTACCGGTAAACCCGTGGTCAACCAAGCCGTCTCCATCTATGTCTTTGAGAAACCCGCAGTCAATGAGTGCCTCGATCGATTCCCACCTTTTTTGCAGGTATGCAACGTCCGCTGTTGCCAACACGTACTCTCTAATCGCCCAAGGGAAGAGAAACGTTGAGTCGGCAGAGCCAAAGGTCGTAGTGTGCAAGAAAGCCTTTCCGCTTATTATCATAGGAAGCTCACCGGCAACTGTACTCTTTGTGGTCTTTTTGGCTTGGTGCTTGAGGAAATTGTCAATCACAGCGCGGGCAAAGCGGTAACTGCCAACGGCAAGGTAGCCTCGCAACGACCAGCCAGTATCCCTTGCCCAATAGTTTGGAAAACGCGGAAGACCAGCGCATATACCCTCTCCAAGGCCATCGTACTCTGCTTTCAGATATTGCAATGATGTCTTGGCCTTTTCATACGCTCTCAGCATTTTTGATATTTGGAGACTCTGTTTTTCTCTCAATGGGGAGCTAATGGTGAGCGTGGATGACGAGTATCTCTTGAAAGAGTTTTCAGTCTGTTGTAGAAGCTTACTGCAGTTATCCCTCATGAACCGAAATTCTTTTAGGCTATCGTTGGCACTTGAAAAGCTGCCGACTCCAATAAGCGCAATTTTAATGGTTTCGCCTTCTTCAAGCCCGATATCGTACGAAAGCTCAAGGTCGTTATTGAACGAGTCTGTCAAGATCCTGCTTGGCTTTAATTTTTTTGGCATGACGCCTATAACTCCAAAATACTGCACTTTGTCTTTCTGGGTAGCTCCGGCGGAGCTTATCTGCAGGCAGCTATCGCGCTTTTTGAATTTGGAGATATTGCTCTGCGAGATGGCTGCAAGCCCATAGCTTGTGATATTACCGTCTATTAAAAAGTGAAAGCGAACCTTTTTTGGTATCTTTGTTTTGACTGGCATTAAGTCACGGGCTGTGTGAGGCATCATGCTCATCGTTATTTCCATTATGAATCCTCTATTTTCAAAAGGCACACACAGTCTCCTTTCCACGTGCAGTCCCGCCAGATCGTGGTGCGTCGTAAGAACACCATGCTCGTGTCTAGATGACAAGGCGAAACTTGGAAGGCGCTTGCGGACACCCTCGTCTATAGACACTTCGACTATTATCCTTCCAAATGATCGTGAGGGAGGAACATAGAGCCCCCCATTGTCATAGCGTACACCCATCCAGGTCCAATTAGCAGAAAGCGCTCCATTTGCAGAACATACAATGTAGGCTTTTTTCCCTGATAACACAAGAGGAGCAGCGAAATTCTTGAACATTGTGTCTCCACTTGAAATAGCAGGTTCAACGTATGCCAGCGAGTCAGGAGTAATATGGATTCTATCCTTCTGATAGCCAGAGATATAGTCAGTAAACGTAAAGGGAATAGTTATTTCTTCAAAGCCTTCCAGCTTGCTCATTATCACTATCTTGTGCTTGACGCTGTCATCCAACCCAGCCTCTTTAATTACCAAAAACCGTGCGCTCTGATACGGCTTGAATGCAATGGGCCTGTTTTCAGACAGGGTGGCTACGTTTACCACTTCATCAGAAGTAGCGATAAAGATCCCGTTTCTTTGAACAGGTAGCTCGTCCACGTAAATGTCAAGTGAAACAATATTGCCGCCAAGTGGAACTGGAGGATTCAAAAGCGAAAAGATAAATCCATGCTGTTTGTCTTCTCCATTGACTACTATCACGTTTTTGAGGCTTCCCCGTACATATGAGAGCAAAGTATGGGTATTGTCAAGTGTTCTTGTTATTTTATATCCATCCTGATTGCTCTAACAGGAGCCGAAGTCAACAAAGTTATTATACAAAGCACAATAATATATTTTTTATTAGTCTTATATAATCTGATGAATGTCTGCCTCCCCTCTTTGCTGTCTTATTAAGACATCTGATCGAGGTGGCAATCATGCTTTGACCCTTGGCACCCTTTGTGCCCTCTTTAATTTTCTGCCGGCTAACAACAAGAATCCACTACGACTAATCTCCTTCTTCAATTGCTATTGACCAAGGATGTTGTGAGAGATACTCTTTTGGCCATAAGATATCAAGTGCTTTCCATGAGATGCCTGAATCAGTAGAGCAAAAGATACCGCGGTTGCTGACCGCAAAGAACTCTCCGGCATTGTTAGAACTTGCTACAAGGACTGGAATAATTGTTCCGCTTGGCTCAGGAAGACCCTTTGAAATCATTGTCCACTCTTGTTTGTCTTCAGATCTTCTGTATATAAATGACTCCGTTTCTTGTCCTACGGAATGCGCTTGCCAAGGTCCTAAAGACGCTGATACGAGTACATTTTGAGGATTTTCACAATCTACAGCAAGTCCATAAAGGTAGTGATGGCTAAGCCCCGCTGTCGGCTTGTTCCATGTTTCTCCATGATCGAAGCTCTCAAAATAGCCATCACCTGCCGAAGAGTATAACCGTCTAGGAGCCTTCCGATGCGTAGCTAAAGTATGAGTATCATATGGCCCATGGATAACTCTATCTATCCAAGTTCTGCCGCCGTCGCGACTTTGGACTAGTGCTCCTGCCTCTATTGCAACAAAAACGTAGCCGGGGCTGTTGACATCTGGTTCAATCCAACGAATACGATGAGTCCAGGGCCTCGGAGGGAAGCTCCATGATTGAGACGAGCTCAGACTGTTTAGGCTAGTCATTCTTTTCAAAGAGTAACCTCCGTCATCCGATCTGTAAAATTCGCTCGGCTCAGTTCCGGCATACAGTACATTGAATCCATCATTTCCCTTTTCAAGAGGGCTCACTGAAACCGATGTCACATTTGAAGTGGAGATGGAAACCGTTCCAATTTTATCCCATTTTTTTCCAGCGTCGTTTGTTCTCCATAAGCCTCCGCCGAACGTTCCGCAATAAGCTCTGTTTGGATTAAGAGGATCAAAGGCTATGCTTTCTGGATGAGTTCCCCTTAAAGACTCATCAACCTTCCATCTATCCTTTGAAGACTTGAGTGTAAGAATCGAATCCTGCATTCCGGCCAGAATCGTCGTCATAATTAATAGTGATCTATCAAACATCCTTTAAGATCATTTACCTTTCAGCTAGTGCCATTTCATTATCTACTTGTGTGATAAATAGATGATGCAATGATGCAAGAAAGGACTCTTTTCAAATCTTTATACAATCCCTATAGGAGGTCAATGCAATCAATCGTATCTTCCTCTTTTCTCAAATATTTATCATTTCAGTAATCTTTTGCATATCAAACAATAGCTACTTGAAGTTAGATCGGTTACAAGAATGGAAACATTCTGTTTCTCAATCTTTTATAATAAATGGCTTAGTGCTGCGCGCATATGCATGATCAAACCGAGAGGACACATTCAAACAAATTCTTACCGCTATCTACTACCTACTGACGTTCCAATGCACGTCTATCCCACTGGGCAGAGATTGCCGCAGCCTCGTATGTGCTTTGCAGGAAAGCCAGCAAGACCTCATCGGGTGACTTCGCATTACGGACCACCTCGTAGGGAAGCAGGAACTCTCCCAAGTCCTTATGGTAAAAGGCCTCTGAGGGCTGGATGGGGTAGTCCTTGAAACCTTGAGGTTCAGGATAGGCATAGGCATAGAAGATGGGTTCATTAACCGGACCGCCGCCAGGCCAGAAACCGCAACTGCTCACTTCGTGTGAGTAGGCTTCAATTGCCACAAAACGGGCTAAGTTCGGCGCGCCAGGATGCTCAGGTGCCGTACGTCCGGAGAAGCGGGTAACGGCCAGATCGAAGGCTCCCCAGAAAAAGTGGACTGGGCTCACCTTGCCTGTGAACCGCCGACGAAACTCCGAAAGAACCCGGCTAGCCTGTACCAGAATGCGCCAAACCCGATGCGCATATTCGGGATCATAGGCCGCATGTTTCTCATCCTTCTCAAAAGGAGTTGGATCAGGTACTTCGACCGGCGTAGTCCGGATGGTTACAGGCATATCAAGCGATGCTAGGGCTGACATGGTTTCTTGATAAAAGTCAGCCACTGAGCGCGGTCTGAGAGCGATTGTCTTGGTAGAACCTTCAGACGTCTCTATAAGCAGAATATGGGATATGAAATCGAAGTCTATCCTCAAGTGCCGGTCATTATAGGTCATGGTGGATGTCGTAAGACCTCTAGGAGAGACATACAGAGTAGTATTCCACCAGTGATTCTCTAGTGGCACGAGTGCCAGTCGGATCTTGCCAACGATCTGGGTCCACATGTGCAGTGTGTAATAGGTGTCTTTCCACTCTGCCAGCGGCAGTTCTGGCCATAGATTTGTTGTGGTCATTAGATTACTCCTCCTCCTCCTCCTCTATTCCACCACCAAACGTCAGCTTCATGCATGCGAGGGTAATGATTTTTGATGCAGGATACCCTGCTATCAATAGGCGCAGGCACGATCCTGGCTTGGAAAATAGGGGTTAAGAGGCATTCCGATAAACGAGATTTGCGAACATGCATCATACCAATACATATATGACGAGTCAAGTATCTAAGATTTTGTTTAAAATGAAGAATGCTATAATGTGTTGAATGTTGTCACCATGACTCCCGCTCTGCTTTGCGTAATTCACTGATTATGCCGCAAGGGCAAATATAGACAGATAGGGATTCTTCATACCGTGATAATGTAAAAGCGAACTTAAAGAATGTACTCAATTTGCGCTTATTCTATATTTTCCTGAGGATGCATCAGAAAGTAACAATGTATAATTGATAGGGCTTTTCCTCAGCCAAATTATGATAGCTCCATTTCAATTGATCAATATTCGCCTTTTCAAAGATCCGCTGCCACTCATTGCTTAACTTTTTGTGAAGGATATCTCCGATGACCATCTGACCACCCCTTGCAACAG
>JBKPNF010000284.1:0-6190 GCA_046732455.1 Thermoproteota archaeon
GTTAGAAACTCTATACTTATTGCAGCTGCACCATTCTTTGCAACTTCAATCAAAATACTTCCAAGTGGAATTATTGCCGCGACCACACTTGCAAATGCCAATAATGTGATTGCTATGTTGGTTACTTTCCTCTTAAAAGAACGATGTAAGACTAGCCCTTGAATTGTTTTCTCGTCTCCTGCATCTTGACTATTTGAATAGGGAATAGTGGTGACGATATTATCCTCATCAGCATTATTATCTATTTCCAGAGGGGTTTCAATATCTGCACTTGTTCTAAATCTTGGTTGGAGAGATGATGATGATACTGCGCTCTCTTGTCTCCTCATTTTATGTTGAGTATTTCTGGTTGTAGTTATTTCCTGCATTCTTCTGGCTCTTTTCCGATTGGCTGATCCAACTCTTGTTATTCTTGATACTAGGAGTCTTGCGCCAATATTGATCACTATCGTAAGCATTAATAGAACTGCACCTAGACCTATCAGAGCAGATGTATGAAAGGATGTCACGGCTTCATTAAACTCGTTGGCAATCAAACTTGCAAGAGTCTGGCTTGGAGCAAAAAGCGAATTGGGAATGGCCGCTGCACCGACCGCATTTCCAATAACCATAGTCACTAGCATAGTTTCACCCACTGCACGTCCTAATCCAAGTATCGAAGCTCCAAGCAACCCTGATTTTGCATATGGAAACACTGCAGTCCTTACTGTTTCCCATCTTGTTGCACCTAGGCTGTAGGCAGCTTCTCTTTGACTATTAGGCACTGCCTTTATGATCTCCCTTGATATGGACGATATAGTTGGAATGATCATGATTGCAAGGACTATTCCTGCAGTAAATATGTCTAGACCAAATGGTGTTCTAGCGAAAAAGGGCACGGTATCTCCGAAAAGTTGATGCAAAGGCATTTCGATTAGGTCTCTAACCCAGAACCTGAAAACAAATAGCGCCCATAGACCATATATTATGCTGGGGACAGCAGCCAACAACTCAATTACAAAAGATAATGGAGTTGCTAGCCTTTGCGGGGAAATTTCCGAAATGAATGTGGCAATGCCTATACTTATTGGAACCCCGATTGCCATGGCAATACCTGCACTTGCCAGCGTTCCGGTGACGTACGGCAGCGCTCCATAAGATTCCCTTCCTTCGACTGCATTCCAGTCTACGCCAGTGATAAATCCAATAAAGCCCTCTTTGGAAAAAGCTTCATTAGAACCTGCTAAAGCAGAATAAGTTACGAGTGCCAGCAGAAACACAGTATAACCTGCCGCTCCTAATACTATGAGTCGGAAGATTCTATCACCTAGTAAACTGCTTCTCAGAAAGAAAGATGCTACCTCTCTCTTTCGCTGTTCTTTTGTTGCTGTTGGCTCCTGCACTTCTTGTAACTACTGTGCCCAACATCCAGTGGATCGAATAAAGAGCTTATGCGCATAGAATACGGTGCACTCTATAGAATTATGGGAACTATATGGTAATTATCCTCTGAAATCTGCATATTGGACCGCCATAAAAATAGCAGTCATATTTAATCTAATTCGGCTGAAACTCTGCTACCAGATTAAACTATGAAAGCATCTTCCCAGTGCCCATCCTTTGAAAGGATTATCGCTTAGATCTCTCCATTGGTACCGCAAGACGATAAAATCGCCCTGAATCCTCAGGACCTTCTAAAAATTGTTCTTGTATCAAAGTTAGCTGGACGAACATCATACTCCTTTTATAGCCCCCTGCACCACTAGCTGACTATCGTGGTCGTTTGGACAGAGCAAGCCACCTTTAGAACCCAATGCTTTCAAATTCTATCTCTGCACCGAAGTCAAGATAGGTTACTCTCCTTTCTCTCAAATAATGACAAATAGCTATATCATCAGCATTCTTGAGTGATTCTGACAGTGGTGGTCAGCTTATCTATAACGGGCATTTGAAGCTCTATCACTTCTAAACAGAAGTTTTTTCCTGCTCATTACGACCCTTTAAAAAAATCATCTAGTTATTTTTAAAGTACTATAAGTTCATAATCTCGAATACGGACTATCACTCCAGATGAGTTAAATATTATTTTAAGTGTTTAGTTGTCATAATGAAGAAGTACTGTGACAATTGTTTAAGAGAATTATCAAAATTTTCATTCTTACATCAAGACAAAAAGAAGATCTACCGATACAATAGCGCGATGCTATGCCGTACTTGCTTTCAAGAGATAAGCTCGCACAGCCAACAGTTAGAGGAAGAATCATAATAAAAGTTAAGTTTTAGTCTATTCCTTGTCCCCAATGTTCCTGGAATTATTTAATATTGTGTTGTGACCTGTTATTACTAAAGCCTGTATAGCAGAAGGGCTGTTCATATTTGTTCGTCTTCGGTAGTGGCAGACTTGGTAATTAATAGCTATTATCAGTGGTATGTGTACAGCATTTTGTTTTTCTCTTTGTTTTTGACTAAAACTCATTACTACGATATTATTCGCTAACATGAAATGGAAAGCATTAGAACTTATTTTTACTCCGTTGGTTCATGAACAGTGTTTTTGCACCCATGAATATGTCATTAATTACCTTTTTATGTTAGGAATGGCGGCAGCATCACCTCTCTTGTCACCTATAAATTTCGAATCCGCTTTTGCGCAAACAGATACGTCTATATCAGAAGGTGGAAGTAATAGTAATAATATTAATCTTAATAATAATTCTATAGCCTACAGCTATAATATCTAAAAAAATAACAATACTCAAGAAGCGCCAACAAGGCTTCATAACAGTTCAGTCAGCTATTATGACAACACTACGGGGTATCTTGTTTATCCCGAGCTAGCAAACAACACCCCGCAACAACAAGAACTAATGCCTGCAGTAATCATGATTCATAAGTGGTTCGGGCTAAATGAACATATCAAAAATCAAGCAGACATCTTAGCCAAGGAAGGATATGTTGTATTGGCTGTTGACCTGTATGGAGGTGAGGTTGCAACTGACTCTAACCGCGCAATGGAGCTGGCATCTTCTGTTAGAAGCAATTCTGCTTCTGCAGTTGACAACTTGAAGTCTGCAGTTAATAATGTAAAATCATTTGAAATGGTAAATGACAGCAGAATAGCTTCTCTAGGGTGGTGCTTTTAGGGGATTGGTCTCTACAGCTTGCACTAAACAGTTCTGAGAATCCGCTTGCCGCTACTGTAATTTATTATGGGCGCCCTGTAACTGATACTGCTTCCCTTTCTAGCATTAGTTGGCCGATACTAGGTATATTCGGAGATCAAGACCAAGCAATTCGAGTTGAATCGGTAAAGCAATTTACGTCTGCATTAAATGCATCAGGTGTTACGAATGAGATTTATCTTTATGCGGGTGTAGGACATGCATTTGCAAACCCATCGGGCGACAATTATGCTCCAAAGGAGACTGCTGATGCTTGGCAAAAAACAATCGCGTTCCTAAAACAGTACCTTTAGAAATTGCCTTTCTGGCATTTAGGGTAAAAGAGTAATATGCATCTTAAATAACCCTAACCAACTTTTTGTCTTGAATTGTATGGCATGAACAATCCCGCTCAGAGTGTTGGGCTATGTGGTGCACTTGCTTGTCTCAATGACATTGAGGTTTGTTGCGGCATCTGTATCTAATTGTGCATGGTATGCTTGATTTTCAATGACAAAAAGATTAAAGGATGTATCCTGATAAGGTCATAACATCAAGACGTCTTAACTGTAATTCATTGCACAATACGAGAGGATGTCCTCATCACTATCCGCACTATATACAGGGGTCCTTCTAACAATTAGGGAGGTCGCTATGCATAAAGGGGATAACGGACAATACCCCGCATCCGGCTGCCATTCCATGTAACTTCATCAGGCTATAACATTTGGTTTGAAAAACATGAAAACCACTTGCAGTGGGATTAGTTTGAGTTAACCCCCATCGGTATTTAAAAAAACATAAGAAGCAGCAGAGACATAATAATAACAATAATAACAATGCGCTTAGCCGCTCGTATAGGAATAATTATCATAGTCCTAATCATCCTTACGACAGCATGGTATGGATATCAGGAACTTCAGAACCCTTCAGTCACACAGCGAAAAGAGTTAACGGCACTGGGATGTACACCAACTAGTTATGACTCTCAGGGCTCGCCAACAGCGTGGTCATGTCCTAGCGATTAGAAGCCAAATTAATCAAAAGAAGTTTTTTAATAATCATCATGGCCTTGTGGGTAAGTCTTCGCAATGATGATGCAAGACAAAAGTATTAAATCACTTGGGAATGAGTTCTTTGGCCTAGTCACCAGGGAAAAAAGCTTATCAAGGGTGCTTTATCCGGCTAAGGGCGTAGAATTCATAACAACTTCAACTAATGTTAGTGCTGTTAGTCTTCCCTCCACTTCCTTCTTCTATCCCTAACAACAATAACCTTTCGACTTTGGTCTCCGCTTCCTGTAGGAAATAAGAATACTATGTCTTCCGTCTACTACTACTAGGACCTTTTGTGTTAGTTGTTGTCTGCATCTGCTTCTTATTTGCTGTCAGTCAGTCTATCATGGTTATTGCTGTTACTACCATTAACTTACAGGTAAGAGCTTTAAGGCTTGTGCTAGGCTCCTCAAAATAAGCGCCGGGAGAGGGATTTGAACCCTCGGGACCCTTACGGGTCACAAGCTGGCCAGTTTGACAAATTCCAGGCTTGCGCCCTCCCGGGCTAGGCGACCCCGGCATCACATAACATGTGCACTAGCCATCACATCAGTATATTAATCATAGGCAAAGACAAAGCTAAAAATTGAGGAATGTAGCACCAATCAATGCTTTTGACTACTCCTGGATTATCAGATTATTGTAAGGCGGGCAATCATGTCGATTGCAATGATTGCATGTGCCGCTGTCACATTCCCGGCACAATTGAAAACCTTGCAAAGAATATTGCCAAGCTAGACCGCAAGCGGCCTGGAATTGGCGAAACCCTCTAATATTAAATCTTAGAATTCATCGGCATTTTCATTTTCAAGCTTGTCTAGGTCGACCTCTGGGGGTATCGTGACGTTGATGGACTGCTCGCCCTTTGAACGCCATGCCTTTGGATAGGTATTGGGTTTCATGATGAGGCGTTTCATGACAAAGGCAATTCCGCGGACGTTCTGTTCGATCTCTTCCTTTGTCATCGCCGTCTGTGCTAACCCTACTATCTCTCCCTTTAGAGTGTAGACCCCTACAAGCTCGCCGATGCGTATGTCTATTGGCACTGCTATCACGCCAGGCACCGCAAGCGGTGCACCGTGGCACAGCGCGTCGACTGCAGTGTCGCGCACGGTAATGGCGCGTATGCCTGCTAGGCAGTGTTCTATTGGCAGGATTAGCCTACGTAGTTTTTCCTCGTCCTTGCTTTCCTTGTAGCGCTGATAGGCATCTGCAATATCATGCAGGCGCACTAGACCATCATTTTGCTCTGACAGGTTGCTCACCCTTGTCCGGCGGAGCTCTACCATCGTGGCTCCTGGTGACATGACCTCCCCAATATCATAGATTATCTTGCGAATGTATGTGCCTGCTTGGCATAGGATACGCATGAGCACCAGCCTGTCATAATTTTCAAGATAGTCAAATTCATAGACGCTTCTGACGCGAGTCACACGTCGGACAGATGAGCGCTGGGGTGGCCGTTGAAATATTTTACCTGTAAATTCCTGCATTACTTTTCTTAGCCTATCTGGTGAAACATGTGAGTGCAGGCGCGCAAGTGCATAATATTCTTTTGGTCCTAACAACAGCACAGAGAGCGCCTTGGTGCCTTCGCCCAATCCTATTGGCAGAAGACCTGTTGCGCCGGGGTCAAGTGTGCCGCTGTGTCCTGCCTTTTCTATCTCCAATATGCGCTTCATCCATGCTACTACTTCATGGCTTGCAGGGCCAGCCGGCTTATCCACAAGCACTAATCCATAATATAGCAACGACTCGATTGATCTCTTGTCCGGGTAATGACCATAGTTGTCGTTTGTAATGTCATCGTCTATTTTGATCAGGTTCTCTAGCTGCGGTAACATTATCAAGGCGATACACCTATGTGCCGTCTGACTATTAATTTTGATATCTCTACAAGGGAGTCAAGAGATAGCTTATCTGTGTTGAGCACATAGTCAAAGACCTGTCTCTTATACACATCTCCGAGCCCACGAGACCACCTAGCACATCTCG
>JBKPNF010000285.1:0-3276 GCA_046732455.1 Thermoproteota archaeon
GGGCCTACACTCTCTTGATGGAAAATGTTATCATGAAGCACTCAGGTCTCGCGCCATTCAGATCGTTTCTTTTTCAGGGGCATGTCCTTGACGAAAAGGGTAACAAGATGAGCAAGAGCCTTGGTAACATTATTGAGGCGGACGCCCTTTTGACTGAAAATCCAGTGGACCTAATAAGGTTGTACTTTATATGGAAGTCATCCCCAATCGAGTCGCTAAATTTTAGCATTGATGAAATGAAAACTAGGCCTTACCAGATACTGAGCACGCTTCATAACCTACACGTATACTTCAAGCAAAACAGTGAATTTGACCGGTTCGATCACCGAAAGCATACGTTGAACTGGGTAATCGAAAATAACCTTCTTGGGTTAACTGAAGTCTGGCTCTTGTCAAAGCTGCAGAAGTTAGTGGCGGAAGTGACTGATGCGTTGGATCGTTGCCGGTTCCATGAGGCTGCCAAAGCGATGGATGCCTTTGTCATTAATCATCTGAGCCAAACCTATGTTCCAATAACAAGAAACATAATCTGGGATGACAGCCCTCAGAACCTTGACAGGAGACTTGCTGTATATTCAGTGATAGGCCATGTATTGATGCAGCTGAACATAATGCTTCACCCACTTTCTCCATTCATAACCGATTACCTTTACGTCACTTGTTTCAATAGGAAAAAAAGTGTCTTGCTTGAAAGCTGGCCGAGGCTTGATGAGAAATTAGTAAACTCCAAAGTTGAATCGGCTTTTGATAGGATAAAAGAGATAGTCTCGCTTGCAAATGCAGCAAGGAACCTTTCTGGCCTTAAGAGACGCTGGCCTGTAAATGATGTTATTATCTGTGGTCAGAATTTGAAGTCCCTTGAGACGGAAGGAATCTCTGATTTGTTCATGAACCAACTCAATGCAAGCCAGTACACGCTAGTGGACATTGCAACCGGGTCGCAACTTGAAAAGGTAGCTAACCTTCTTGATAGAAAGATGCCAGTCTCTGTCAGCCTATCGCTTGTTAGGAGAAATATTGCGCCTAAGGTTAAGGCAGAGATAGATAGGGTTGTCGAAGCATTTGAGAGGGTAAATAATAAGGTCGAGATTGTCCACACTTTGCAAAAATCCGAGGGCTACTTGCTTACATACAACGGCAAGACAATTAAGCTCTCGCCCTCCGATGTAGAGATTACATATAGGCCGTTAGATGGATACTCATGCTCTGAAAGAGATGGTCTTGTGGTATTCGTTTCTAGCGTCCGCGATAAGGTCTTGATTGCTAAAGGGTTATTGAGGGACCTTGCAAGACAGCTCCAACAGCTGCGTAAAGAGCGCCAATACAATCCAACTGACACAGTCGATGCCGCTTACGTTGCTGGACTGGCAGGAGAGGAAATCTCAACTCTGTCGGCAATGAAGGATGAACTGACATACCTTGTACGGGTGAAGGAGGTGGTTTTATCAGAAGAGGCTGGCTTGAACGTAACCTACAAGGTTGTCGAGATTGATGGTAGAGAATTCAAAATATCTGTTGAATAAATTTGACGAGTTGGATCTGAATGATAAAACCATGATTGATTCATACTGTCAAGCTTCCGAAAGTAGACAATATGTCCTCCGATTCGGGCAATTGCCAAATTGGACAACAAAACGAGCGTGTACCATTGGCTCCTTACGAATTGAAAACTAGATTAACGAATAATATTATAGCAAACTAAATAAATCTAAATAGATCTAATTATGCATTATAATTGAAATGGTCAAATTTGATGGTATAAAGGGACAGGAACTGCTCGATGTTGAGGAAAAGAAAGGCGAGCTTACCCTAATATTTAAGGATAACCGATTCCTCTTTGTGAAGGTTCAGAATGGTCAGCTCATGGCAGACTCGGTACCAGAATAGCTATCTTTCATTCCCCTCTTAACCTTCAGATACTTTTCGTACATAGACAGAGCGGTTTCCTGCGTTATCGACTGGACAGAACCAGGCCTCAGAAACCTTATCTTTTTTATCGCTTCCTCCGCAGAAAGATTCTCCTTTTTTATCATATATGCTGCAAGCACCGCACCTGTCCTCCCCTTCCCAGCAGCACAGTGAACCAATACGGGCTTCCCGCTGCGAATGTTCTTATCGATGTAATTCACGGTCTCATCCAGAACTTCCATCGTCGGCGCACCATAATCTTCCACCATTTGATGCAAATAATCAACGTTGCCATCGTCAAACCATTTGGAAGGAAGCGGAACTTCTCTTACTGTGACTATAGACTTGATGCCCTTATCAACAAGCCATTGGAACTCGTCCGGGGTAACCGGCAGCCCGGAGCCGGCCAGCTTGCCCTCTGTAACCCAGCTAAAGTTGGTGGGCCTGTTCGATACCATCCCGTGGAAGCGCCTATAGGCATTGCCGATTTTTGTCAAACAGCAACCTAAATGCAGCGACAGTTTATTAACGATCTCATCGTGTGGGGACATTGCTAGCCTTTGAGAACAGTTTAGAGCCCCATCAAGCTTTTTGACGTTCCACCTACTACAGGATATGAAAAATTGCATGAATAACAACTGCTGTTGCTGCCGCCTCTCTGCTGGCGGATGAACCTTGTTGGTAAATCTTTGATGCATCTTTTCTGTAAGCTAAACTGGTCCAGAATTACAACCATTGTATGGTTTGTCATATGCAATTTCTTACGCCGTGCATATTATGCCTAGATTCCATTCGTCGAATACAGCCATCATACAAGTTGAGCACTTAGTCCCTGAAAATATAGGACATATGCCGGATTATTCTCAGCCTTAAATGCGGGAACAGCCAAGGCAAAATAACAGATCCAATAGTTAGGACGGACGAAACTTGAAAGTGAAGATATGCTTCACTGTTTCTCTTTTATCCAATTTATGCTTCCTTGTCGAGCATTGTTTATTAATAATGCATACATACGTAATCCGACGTTACTGCAATGCTAGAAGCAAAATGCCCTAATTGCGCCAAGAAGGCAGAGGTCAATGATGAGATGACGGAAGTAAGATGCAGGCATTGCGGTTTCTTCGCGTTATATGATGACTACATAGAGATAATGAAGGGAAAGGCAGTTGATATTTCAGACAACTTTCAGATGAATTGGGATAGAAATCCGTTTTGATTACCACGTTAACCCTTTCTCGCTACAGTCCAAATGTCCGCCACAATTTGTACAGACCATATGGCAGGCTTGCATGTGCTTCATTTCAAACCCGCAGCGGGGGCAGTCAATAACTTCTTGGTTTTCTTCCAACAGTAGCAATTCTCACCAAT